>NZ_JBFAQA010000016.1:0-221598 GCF_040677005.1 Nonomuraea sp. NPDC049421 | reverse complement strand
TCTTCAGGCGGCGTTCGCGAACTTCTTCGCCAAGCGCGCCAACTACCCGGCGTTCAAGTCCCGGAAGAGGTCCCGGGCGTCGGCGGAGTACACCCGCTCGGCGTTCCGCTGGCGGGACGGGGAGTTGACGCTGGCCAAGATGGACACGCCGCCGGCCATCGTGTGGTCGCGTCCGCTGCCGGAGGGTGCGCGGCCGTCCACGGTCACCGTCTCCCGCGACGGCGCGGGACGCTGGTTCGTGTCCCTCCTGGTCGAGGAGAAGATCAGCCCGCTGTCGCCCGCCGGGCAGAGCGTCGGTGTGGACGCCGGCATCACCGCGCTGGCGACACTGTCGACCGGCGAGAAGATCGTCAATCCCAAGCATGAGCGCGCGGATCGGCGCAGGCTGGCCAAGGCTCAGCGGGCCCTGGCCCGTAAGGAGAAGGGGTCGAACAACCGGGCCAAGGCCAGAGCCAGGGTCGCCAGGGTGTACGCCCGGATCGCCGACCGCAGAAGAGATCACCTGCACAAGGTCACGACACGGCTTGTTCACGATAATCAAGTGATCGCCGTGGAAGACCTGACCGTCCCCACCATGGTCAAGAATCGCAGCCTGGCCCGCGCCATCTCCGACGCGTCCTGGCGCCAGATGCGGAGCATGCTGGAGTACAAGGCCGCCTGGTACGGGCGCACGCTGGTGGCGGTCGACCGCTGGTTCCCCTCCTCCAAGCTGTGCTCGCAGTGCGGGGCCCTGCAAAAGAAGATGCCGCTGAACATCCGCGAATGGGCATGTGCCTGCGGCGCGGTCCATGACCGGGATGTGAACGCGGCCAGGAACGTGCTCGCCGCCGGGCCGGCGGAGAGCTGAAACGCCTGTGGAGCGGGTGTAAGACCTCAACGAGAGTCCTCTCGGACAGGGCGACCGGCTGTGAAACAGGAACCCTCACGGGCGACCGTGGGAATCCCCCTCGTTGACGAGGGGGAGGATGTCAAGTCCACGAGCGTAGCAATGGCAGGATTGAGGCCATGAGCGAGAGCTTCCCGCGCCTGAATGCCAGAACCCGCCGCTTCACGCTGGGCGTTCCCAGAGGCTTCACGATCTCCCCGGACGGCGGCCGGGTGGTGTTCCTGCGGACGAAGACGGGCACCGATCCGGTCACCTGTCTGTGGGAGCTCGACACCGACACCCACGTCGAGCGTCTCGTCGTCGACCCGCGCGAGTTGCACGGCGACGAGGAGGAGAACCTCCCGCCCGAGGAGCGTGCGCGGCGCGAGCGCAGCAGGGAGGCCGCGGGCGGGGTGGTGGCGTACGCGTCCGACGCCCACCTGAGCAGGGCCTGCTTCGCGCTGTCCGGCGCGCTCTACGTGGTGGAGCTGGCGAGCGGGCAGGCGCGCAGGCTGGACACGCCTGGGGCGGTCATCGACCCGCGGCTGTCCCCCGACGGGCGGCATGTCGCCTATGTGACCGGGGGTGCGCTGCGCGTCCAGGACCTCGCGTCCGGGCATGATCGCGCGCTGGCCGAGCCCGAGTCGCCGACGGTGACGTACGGGCTGGCCGAGTTCATCGCCGCCGAGGAGATGGACAGGATGCGCGGCTACTGGTGGGCGCCGTCGAGCGACGCGCTGCTGGTCGAGCGCGCAGACGAGGCTCCCGTCCAGGTGTGGCACATCGCCGACCCGGCCAACCCCGACCGTCCCGCGACGGCCCAGCGCTATCCCGCCGCCGGCACGCCCAACGCCGTCACCGAGCTGTTCGTGCTGGGGCTCGACGGGTCGCGGGTGGCGGTGCCGTACGACGAGGAATATCTCACCACCGCGGCCTGGGACTCCCACGCGCTGTCGATCGTCACGCTCACCCGCGACCAGCGCATGATGCGGCTGTTCGAGGTCGATCCGGCCACCGGCGCCACCACGCTCGTCCGCGAGGACACCGACCCCGCCTGGGTCGACATCGTCACCGGCGTGCCCGCCCACCTCGACGACGGCTCCCTGGTGTGGGTGGCCAACTCCGAAGGCGGGCATCGCCTCTTCGTCGGCGACCGGGCGGTCACGCCGCCGACCCTCCAGGTGCGCGCGGTGCTCGACGTCGACCACGACAGCGTGCTGTTCAGCGCCAGCGGCGACCCGACCGAGATCCAGCTGTGGACGTGGGACGGCCACTCGCTGCTGCCCGTCTCGACCCGGTCCGGGGTGTTCTCGGGGCGGATGTCGGGCGGTGTCGGCGTCCTGACCGAGCAGAGCCTCGACGCCGAAGGGGTCTCCACCACGGTCGTGCGCCGTGACGGCATGGCCGTCCCGATCCCGTCCTTCGCCGAGCGTCCCGGCCTCGACCTGCGGGTCTCCATCGGCCGTTCCGGCCGGCGCGAGCTCGCCACCGCCGTGGCGCTGCCCTCGTGGCACGAGCAGGGCTCGCGCAAGCTGCCCGTCCTCCTTGACCCGTACGGCGGGCCGCACGCGCAGCGGGTGCTCAACCGGCGCGGGGCGTACCTCGAGAGCCAGTGGTTCGCCGAGCAGGGCTTCGCGGTCATCGTGGCCGACGGCCGCGGCACCCCGGGGCGGGGCGTCGACTTCGAGCGCGCCGTGCTCAACGACCTCGCCACCCCCGCGCTCGAGGACCAGATCGACGCGCTGCAGGGCGTCGCCGAGCAATACCCCGACGACCTCGACCTGTCCCGCGTGGCCATCCGGGGCTGGTCGTTCGGCGGCTTCCTGGCCGCGCTCGCGGTCCTGCGCCGCCCCGACGTCTTCCACGCCGCCGTGGCGGGCGCGCCGGTGACCGACTGGCGGCTGTACGACACGTGCTACACCGAGCGCTACCTGGGCGACCCTGGCCGGCAGCCGGAGGTCTACGAGAAGTCGTCGCTGTTCGCCGACGCGGCCAAGCTCGAACGTCCCCTGCTCCTGATCCACGGCCTGGCCGACGACAACGTCGTGTCCGCCCACACGCTGCGCCTGTCGTCCGCGCTGCTGGCGGCGGGGCGGCAGCACAGCGTGCTGCCGTTGTCGGGGGTGACGCACATGACGCCGCAGGAGGTCGTGGCCGAGAACCTGCTGCTGCTGCAGGTGGACTTCCTGAAGAAGTCCCTGGGTTAGAGCTGCTGCTCTGCGCGGGCCGGGCGGGGTGCACACCACGCCCGGCCTGTTCGCGTACGGCCCGGCCTGTTCGCGTACGGCCCGGCCTGATCACGTACGGCCCGGCCTTTTCACGTACGGCCCGGCCTTTTCACGTACGGACCTGACCAGCCTGGGTCTGTCCAACCCAGGTCTGACACCCGGCCTCCGAAAACCAAACCCTGGTCCGACGCGCCCGGCACCCCCGTTCCGGCATCGTGATCGCCATGCTGAAGCCGCTCACCCTCACCCTCACCTTGGCCCTGCTCACGACCGCCCTCGCGGGCCCCGCCTCGGCGGCGACGGCCGACCCTCCGTCCTCCCTGACCTGGAAACCCTGTCCGCAGGGTGGCATGGAGTGCGCCGACGTGCCGGTCCCCGTCGACTGGGGGAAACCCGACGGCCGCAAGATCACCCTCAAGGTGGGCCGTCTCAAGGCGACCGGTGCCTCGAAGGGCCAGGTGCTGGTGGCGTACGGCGGCCCTGGCGCCCCCGGCATCGCCATGACCCAGCAGCTGTCCGGCTGGTGGACGAAGCTCCGCCGCACCATGGACGTCATCACGTGGGACACCCGCGGCTACGGCGAGCAGTTCCAGGGCCTGAGCACCGGCCTGCCCTGCGCCTGGACCCGCATCCCCATCGCCGGCGTCCCGCGCGACGACGCCGACTTCGGCCGCCTGTCCGACACCAACCGCGGCTACGCCGAGGCCTGCCGGCTCAAAGACCCCGAGCTGTTCGCCAACATGAGCTCGGCCGACCACGCCAGAGACATGGAGGCGATCAGGAAGGCCCTGGGCACCGACAAGCTCAACTACTACGGCGCCTCCTACGCGGGCTTCTTCGGCCAGGCCTACGCCCGGCTCCACCCCGGTCGCGTCCGCACGATGGTCCTCGACGGCACGCTCAACCACAGCACCTCCGACTGGTCCCGCGAGCTGGAGGCGACGGCCAGGTCCAACGAGCAGTCGATGCGCCGCTTCTTCACCTGGTGCGCCGCCAACGGCTGCAAGGACGTGCCCGCCCTCTGGCGGAGGCTGATCGCCCGCGCCGACCGCACCCCGGTCCCCACGGGCACGGCCAACCTCGCCTACCGCGCCATCGACCTTCAGTCCTTCGCCCTCGGCCTCGCCCGCCAGGGCGCCCCCGCCTGGCCCGGGCTCGCCGAGGCCATCCGCAAGGCCGCCAAGGGCGACGCCTCCGGTTTCGTCCCCGCCAGGGGCGCCCGCTACCCCGACCAGGCCACCCCGGTCACCGAGTGCACCGACTGGCCCCGTCCCGCCACCCGCAAAGAGCTGACCACCACGCTGGCCCGGCTCCGCAAGGCAGCCCCCGACACGGGCGCCGCCAACACCTCGCTCTCGGCCACCCTCAACTGCATCGGCTGGCCCGTCCCCGTCACCAACCCGCCGGCCGCCCTCCCCAAGGGCCTCCCGCCGCTGCTGGGCGCGGGTGCCTGGAACGAGTCCGACTCGACCCAACGCGTCCTGTCCCAGGTCCCCGGCAGCGTCGTCATCCGCCACGACGGCCCCGGCCACACCCTCTACGGCACCAACGCCTGCGCCCGCGACCACATCGACACCTACCTGACGACGGCCACCCTCCCCCCGAAGAACACGAAATGCTGAGCAAACACCTGGGACCACGTGAGAAGGCCACGCCCCGACACTGAATACCGAGCCGCGAAGTGGTGAGATAGATCGAATGCTAGATCACCTCGTCTACGCCACGCCCAATCTCGACACCACCGTGGCCGAAATCGAACAGCAGCTCGGCGTACAGATGGTCGAGGGCGGCCGCCACCCAGGCCTGGGCACCCGCAACCGACTCCTGGGTCTGGGCGGCCGAGCCTACCTGGAGGTCATCGGCCCCGACCCGGATCAGGAGCAGCCGCCCGTCCCCCGCCCCTTCGGCATGGACACGCTGACCAGCGCACGCCTGGTGACCTGGGCAGTGGCGGTAACGGACATCGACGCAGTGGTCACCCGGGCCCGCGCCCACGGCTACGACCCCGGCGACCCCCAGGACATGTCCCGCCGCACCCCAGCAGGCGAGCTACTGACCTGGCGTCTCACCCCACCGGCAACAGCCGGCGTAGTCCCCTTCCTCATCGACTGGTCCACCACCCGCCACCCCACAAACACGGGCCTGCCGACCGTAGAACTAACCTCCTTCCGCGCCCGCCACCCAGACGTGGAAGCAGTACAGAGTTCCCTTTCAGCCCTGAACGTAGACCTAGACCTCACCGACGGCACCACCCCCGCCCTCACAGCCGTCCTAAGATCCACCCCCGGCTCCCTAACCTTGACCTAAGTGCCAGACCCCACCCCCAATCACCCAAGCCACCACCACGCAGCCCAGCCCCCTTAAGAACAAAACAGAGACAGCCCTCCCTTGACCAGAGCAGCCAGCACTCTGCCCGCCACCCCTCCCTCCACCCAGCCGCCCATGCACCGACCAGCCCCATAAGCCGCCTTACCCACCCCCAACGACCCATCGGAGGTTGCCCCCACCAAGGCGACCCACCCGAAAGGGCCACCTCATGGACCCACACCATGGGGCCACCCAAGGAGGGCTACCCCGAGGTCGGCCGGGCGCAGGCGGGCTGAGTGGGGTGGTTTTGGGTCCACGACCCCAGAGCCCACCTCCGACTCCCCACGACCCCAGAGCCCGCCTCCGACTACCGTCAGGTCCAGGTTCTGGTTTGGCTTTTGGGCGTTAGGACGGGGTGGTGGTGGGAGTGCCGTGCCAGCTGCGCCACAGGGCCGCGTACGAGCCGCCCGCTGCCACCAGCTCCTCGTGTGAGCCCAGCTCCGTGATGCGCCCGTCCTCGACGACGGCCACCCGGTCGGCGTCGTGGGCGGTGTAGAGGCGGTGGGCGATGGCGATGACCGTGCGGCCCTCCAGGACAGCGGCCAGGGAGCGTTCGAGGTGGCGGGCGGCGCGGGGGTCGATGAGGGAGGTGGCCTCGTCCAGGACGAGGGTGTGCGGGTCGGCGAGGACGAGCCTGGCCAGGGCCAGCTGCTGGGCCTGGGCCGGTGAGACGGTGAGGCCGCCGGAGCCGACCTCGGTGTCCAGACCGGCGGGCAGGGCCAGCACCCAGCCGAGGGCGTCAACGGCTTCCAGGGCCTTGACCACGGCGGAGTCGGCGGCGTCGGGGCGGGCGATGATGAGGTTCTCGCGGACGGTGCCCTTGAACACGTGGTGTTCCTGGGTGACGAGGGCGACCTGGCCCCGCAGCTCATCGAGCGGCAGGTCCACGAGCGGAACGCCGCCCACGGTGACGGAGCCGGTGCGAGGACCGTGGATCCCGGCCAGCAACCGCCCGAGCGTCGACTTCCCGGCCCCGGACGGCCCCACCATGGCAAGCCGCTCACCGGGCCGAATGGTCAACGACACGCCGTGCAGCACATCCCGTCCCTCACGGTAGGCATAACGCACGTCGGCCGCCCGCAACACCTCCCCAGCAGACCCCGCACCAGCGGCCGGGAAACGGCCGCCCGACGAGGTCTCCGAGGCGGCGCTGGGCGCGCGACCGTCGGAAGCGGCCGCCAGGTCGGCGGCCAAGGCACGGTCACCAAGGGTGGTGCCGGGCGCGCGGCCGTCCGGGGTGGTCGCCGGACCGGCGGTCACCGCGTCGGCGGCCGAGAGACCGTCGCCGGAGGTGGTTGCCGGGATGGTGGGGGTCTCGGGGGCGGTGGGCTTTGGGGTGGTGGGGGTGGAGTCGTTCGTGCGGGTGTTCTTGGGGGTGCGGTCGTCGGGGACGTTGGTTACGCCCAGCAGGCGGGCCATTGAGGCGCCGCCCACCTGGAGTTCGTCGATCCACATCAGGAAGCGGTCGAGGGGGTCGATGAGTTGCTGGGCGTAGAGGGCGGCGGTGGTGACCTGGGCGAGGGAGACCCAGCCGCTGGTGTAGAAGAGGCCGCCGACCAGGAGGGCGGCGACCACCGGGATCACGTAGCCGAGCTCGACCGCTGGGTACCAGGTGGTGCGCAAACCGAGGGTGTAGCGTTCGGCGGCGTAGGAGCGGGTGATGTCGGTGTCGGTGCGGGCCCGGCGGCGCTCGCGCAGCCCCAGCGCCTCGACGGCCCTGGCGCCTTCGACGGTTTCGGCGAGCCCTTCGGTGATGTCGGCGTAGGCGGCGTTCTCGCGGAGGTAGCCGTCGCGGGCGCGGGCGAGGTACCAGCGGGTGGCGATGTGGATGATGGGCCCGGCCACCAGCATGGGGAGCATGAGGAGCGGGCTGATGAGCAGCAGCGCGCCGATGGTGATCACGAAGGTGACCATGGCGATGAGCGTCTCCGGCACGGCGTGGCGCACAGTGCGGGACAGGGCGTCGACGTCGCGCGAGGTGCGGGTGATGAGGTCGCCGGAGCCGGCGCGTTCGACGGTGGACAGGGGCAGCCCGAGCACCCGGTCGACGAACTCCTCGCGCAGCTCGGCCAGCACCTTTTCGCCGAGCCTGGCGGAGGCGAGCACCGCGTAGCGGACGAGGACGCCTTGGAGCAGCAGGAACGCGCCGATGGCGGCCGCGACGAGGGGCACGTCGACGGCGAAGCCGTATTGGACGTTCTGCACCAGCTCGCCGAGCTGCCACGGGACGAGCAGGCCGGCGACGGCGGCCAGCCCGTGCAGGAGCAGGGCGAAGCCGAGCTCGCGCGGATATTTGAGGGTGAGCCGCCTGGCGTAGGCGCGCACCTGTCTGCGATCGGCGACCGGCAGGATCTCGCGTGCCATTCAGTCCTCCCCGCGGGTCACGGTCGCCGCGTAGGCGGGCGAGCCGTCGAGCAGTTGCCGATGTGTGCCCTCGGCCAGCACCCGGCCCCCCTCGACGTAGATGACGTGTTCGGCCCGGTCGAGCACGAGCGGGCTGGTGGTGCAGATGAGCGTGGTGCGGCCGGCGCGCGCGGCGGCGAGGCGTTCGGCGATGCGGGCCTCGCTGTGGGCGTCGACGGCGCTGGTGGGCTCGACGAGGATGAGCACCTCGGGGTCGGTGATCAGCGCTCTGGCGAGTCGCAGCCGCTGCTGCTGGCCGCCGGAGAACTCGCGCCCCGCCTCGGCCACCTCGGTGTCGAGCCCGTCGGGCAGGGCTTCGACGATGTCGGTGGCGCAGGCGGCGCGCAGGGCCCGGTGGATGTCCTCCTCGGTGGCCTGGCCGCGGACGTCGAGCTCGTCGCGGAGCCGGCCGTTGAACAGGCGGGCGTCGTTGTCGGCGACGAGGATGCGGGAGCGCACCTCGTCGATGGGGAGAGTGCGCAACTCGGTGGAGCCGAAGGTGACGTCGCCGTCGGCGTAGCGGCCGAGCCGGTCGGCGACGGCGATGGCGTCGCCGGGCGTGGCGGCGGCGACGGCGGTGAGCCAGCCGGGCTGGAGGGTGACCCCGCTGTAGGAGTCGCGCAGCACGCCGCCCGCGCTGCTGCCGGTGCCGCCGGTGACCTCGGGCTCTAGCGACAGGATGCGGATGACCCGGCCGGCGGCCACATGGCCTTTGGTGAGTTTGTCCGCGGCCTCGGTGAGGGTGCGCATGGGGCCGATGAGGAAGACCGCGTAGAGGTAGAACGCGACGAGCTGCCCGGTGGGGATGTCGCCGGCGACGGCGAAGGAGGCGCCGATGCCGGTGACGAGGGCGATGAGCAGGCCGGGCAGCACGATCTGGGCGCCTTCGAGCACGGACTCGACGCCGGCGACGCGGACGCCCGCCCTGCGTACGCCCTGGGACTCGTCGCGGTAGCGCCGGGAGAAGACCTGCTCGCCGCCGACGCCGCGCAGCACCCGCAGCCCGGCGACGATGTCGGCGGCGCGGGTGGACAGCTCGCCGGTGAGCTCGCGCTGGTGTCGCTGGCGCCGGTGGAGCGGGCGGAGCAGGGGCCCGACGGCGACGGCCATGATCGGCACACCGACCAGCACGAGCAGGCCGAGCGGCAGCGAGGTGGAGATGAGGATCACCGTGACGGTGACGATGGCGACGACCGCGCCGGTGCCGCGCAGCAGGATGTCGATGCTGTTGCCGATGTGGGCGATGTCGGAGTTTCCGACGCTGACGACCTCGCCGGTGGACAGGCGTTTGGGCAGCGTGGCTCCGAGCCTGGCGGCCTGGCGGGAGGTGAGCTGGACGGTGCGGTAGGCGGCGGCCAGCCAGTTGTAGACGGCCATGCGGTGCCGCATGATGCCGCTGAACGCCTGGATCAGCCCCAGCCCGAACAGCACGGCCGACCACGTGACCAGGGACGGGGTGTCCTTGGCCGTGACGGCCTGGATGCCCTGCCCGAGCACGGCCGGCATGAGGGCCTGCACCAGCCACCACAGCACGGCGAAGCCGATGCCGAGGAGCAGGGACGGCGCCTGGCGCCCGGCGTTCCACCACAGGTAGCGGAGCGGGCTGCGGATGTCGGGCACGCCGGGATCGGCCTCAGGAAGGGAGCGCATAGCTCGACCACCTTGACAAGGCGTCACCTGGACCGGCAAACCGTTTTCATCCAGTTACAAGAGCCCCGCCCGCAGTCTTTACAAGGTGCTCATCCGGGGCGGATGGGGTGCTCCGGACGCTTCCCGTCCAGCCTCCCGGTGCCCAGAATTTCCGCCCTGTTGGGGCATTTGTACCGTCCTTACATCGTGTATCGGAGCCGCCCGGATCGCGCGGCGCAGCGCCCGGCGAGGGTACGCGTACGCCAGAATCGACCCTTGTGAAGCACGGGTACACCAACAGCACGTTCGGCGACGGCGCCCTGGTCGTGAAGTGCTACCAGGGTCCCGAGGCGGCCTTCAGGCTGACCACCGAGAGCCGCTACCTGCGCCGCCTGCGCGGCCGCCTGCCCGTCCCCCGCGTCCACCAGGTCACCGAGACCAGCCTCACCACCCGCTACGTCGACGGGCTGCACGGCCAGGACCTCCTCGACGAGGGGCGGGCCGAGGAGGTGTTCGCCGAGTGCGGACGCATGCTGGCCCGCATCCACCGGCTCGGCATCGTCCACGGCGACTACGGACCCCAGAACATGCTGTTCGACCCGGCCACGTACGAGACCGCCGCCATCCTCGACTGGGAGTGGGCGCACCCTGGGCGGCCTGTCGAGGACCTCGCCTGGGTGGAGTGGATCGTGCGCAGCCACCATCCCGAGCACGTGGCCCTGCTACCGCGCTTCTTCGCCGCGTACGGCGACCCCGTCCCCGCCTGGCCCGACCGCCACGCCGCCATGGTGGCCCGCTGCCGCGCCCTGCTCGACTTCTGCGCCCGCTGGGAGCCGGGCGGCGACGGCGAGAAGCTGTGGCGCACCCGCCTCGACGCCACCACCGCCTGGACGGAGTGACCCACCGGCACACCGTGGACGGTTTCTGTCGGTGGGCTTTGCTTGAGTGCGGGGATGACCTCTCAAGTGATCCTTGTCCTCGGTGCCACCGGCTCCACCGGCCGCCGCGTGGCGAGAGTCCTGCGCGACGCCGGTCACCCCGTCCGTGCCGCCTCCAGGAGCGGCGAGACCAGGTTCGACTGGTCCGACCAGGCCACCTGGGAGCCGGCCGTCACCGGAGCGTCGGCGCTCTACCTCATGGCGCCCGACGGCGTCCCGATCGACCCTGAGTTCGTGTCACTGGCGGTCGCCAGGGGCGTGGCGCGGGTGGTGCTGCTGTCGAGCGGCGCCATCGAGGTGATGCGCGACGAGCGTCTGCTGGCCGCCGAGCGGACCGTGCGCGACTGCGGCGCCGCGTGGACGATCCTGCGGCCGAGCTGGTTCGACCAGAACTTCGACGAGGGCTTCCTGCGTCCCGCGATCATGGCGGGCGAGCTGCTGCTGCCGCTCGGCGACGCCGCGCAGGCGTTCGTGGACGCGGGTGACATCGCGGCGGTGGCCGCGGCGGCGCTGACCGAGGACGGTCACGCCGGCCGCTCCTACGAGATCACCGGCCCGCGCTCGCTGTCGTTCGGCGAGGCCGTCGAGATCATCGGCCGCGAGACCGGCCGCGAGATGCGTTACCGGGGCGGCGAGGAGGACTACATCGCGGCCAACGCCTTCTCGGAGGAGTCGATCGGGGCGGCGAAGGCGTTCGCGGCGCTGCGCGCACTCGGCGACCAGCCGGTCTCCGAGGTGGTCGCCGAGGTGACGGGCCGCCCGCCGAAACCCTTCGAGACGTACGCGGCACAGGCCGCGGCGGCTGGAGCATGGCGCTGACCTGGCCGTTCATGGCCTGAGCCACCCCCCGAACGGTAAAATAGATGGGAAATCCTCTCGGGTCACGACACACTGATCACGACTCAGTGAGGTGATTCCTTTCATGCCGAACCAGCCCGCACCGAACCTGCTGTCGTGGGCCAGCGAGATCGACGAAGGCGCGATCATGCAGGCCGCACGCACCGCCCGCCTGCCA
This sequence comes from Nonomuraea sp. NPDC049421, assembly GCF_040677005.1. Classification (NCBI taxonomy): domain Bacteria; kingdom Bacillati; phylum Actinomycetota; class Actinomycetes; order Streptosporangiales; family Streptosporangiaceae; genus Nonomuraea; species Nonomuraea sp. NPDC049421. The sequence continues at coordinate 210,153 of NZ_JBFAQA010000016.1, read as the reverse complement.
TTCGTGGCCGGTCACGTCGCTCTCATGCCCGACGCTCACGTCGGCATCGGTGCGACGGTCGGCTCGGTGATCCCGACCGAGAACGCCATCATCCCGGCCGCCGTCGGCGTGGACATCGGCTGCGGCATGGTGGCGACCGAGACCACGCTCACGGCCGCCGACCTGCCCGACACGCTGGCCGCGCTGATGCCGATGGTCGAGCGCCGCATCCCGGCCGGCGTCGGCAAGGGTCACGACGACCCGGGCATCGACCGTTCGCTGAGCGAGCTCGGCCTGCCCCACACCGACCTCAACCCGAAGCAGACGAAGAAGGTCGCCGACCAGTTCGGCACCCTCGGCTCCGGCAACCACTTCGTCGAGGTCTGCCTCGACGAGCGTGACCGGGTCTGGACGGTGCTGCACTCGGGTTCGCGCGGCATCGGCAACCAGCTCGCCCAGTTCCACATCACGGGCGCGAAGAGGCTGATGCGCAAGCAGTCCGTGGGTCTCGAGGACCCCGACCTGGCCTACCTGGTGCAGAGCACACCGGAGTTCACCGCGTACGTCGAGGACATGCTGTGGGCGCAGCGTTACGCGATGGCCTCGCGGGCGCGGATGGACCGGGTGCTGATCAACGCGCTGTTCACGGTCGTCGGGAAGGGGCAGCGGGTCCGTACGATCAACTGCCACCACAACTTCACCCAGCAGGAGACCCACTTCGGCAAGTCGTTGTGGATCACCCGCAAGGGCGCCATCAAGGCCGACCACGGTGACGAGGGCGTGATCCCCGGCTCGATGGGCACCCGCTCGTACATCGTGCGCGGGCGCGGCAACCCCGACTCCTACCACTCGTGCTCGCACGGGGCGGGACGGCGCATGTCGCGGACGAAGGCCAAGAAGCAGCTGTCGGCACGGTCGCTGACCGAGGCGATGAGCGGCCGCACCTGGAACGCCGATCGGGCGGCCGCCCTGGTGGACGAGCATCCTGAGGCGTACAAGCCGATCGACCAGGTCATGGCCGACCAGCAGGACCTCGTCGAGGTGCAGCACACGCTGCGCCAGATCTTCAACTACAAGGGGTGAGCCGGTGGCGATGCCGAAGAAGGGCTCGCGACGCATCACCGTCGACGGCGGTTCCTACCGCTGGCGGGTGCGCCGCAAGCCGTCCTACAGCCAGGGCAACGGGTGGACGCCGCTGACGTTCGCGGTCGAGCGGGCGGAGGAGCCGGGGAACGTCCTCGTGGTGTCGCTGCCGTGCGCCCGGCCGGACAACTGGCTGGGTCACCGTACGATCCCGGTCACGCCCGCCCTGGTGGCCGCCTGCGTCAGGCGGGCGCTGGAGCGGGGCTGGGAGCCGGGGCGGTCCGGCTCGGCCGTCACGCTGGAGGTCTCCGAGGACGATCTCACGCATTTCCTGGGCAGGCCGCCGCGCTACCTGATCCCGTTCTTGTGGGGCTTCGTCCCCGCGGACGGCACGGCCTCCGCCTGAGCCGCGCCCGCCGCTGCCCGGCCCGGAAGCAGCGGGATGAGGGCCAGGACGACCACGACGGCGGCGAACGAGATCCAGAAGACGCCGCGCAGCCCGCTCATGGTGTCGGCGGCGGTCTGGACGACGAGTGTGACGAGGGCGACGCCCAGGGCGGCGCCGAGCTGGTTGAGCATGTACAGCACGGAGCTGCCCTGGGCCACCATCGGCCCGGGGAGCGTGCGGTAGAGGGAGCCCATGGTGGGCGCGCTGAAGCAGCCGCTGCCCAGCCCGAACGTCAGTGCCGCCAGGGCCGGCCACACCTCCGGGGTGTCGGGGCCGATGCGGGTGAGGGCGTACACGCTGAGCAGGGCCACCAGCGCGCCGCCCGTGGCCAGGCCGCGCGCGCCGAGCCGGTCGGACAGCCGGCCGGCCAGCGGCATCGCGATGGAGCCGCCGAGCCCGAGCGGCGCCATCAGCAGCCCGGCCGCCAGCACGTCGTGGCCGTGCTCCTGCTGGTAGTACAGGGGCAGCGCGAACAGGCCGGCGTACAGGCCCATCCCGCCGAGCCCCATGATCGTGACGCTGGCGGTGAAGCCGCGGCTGCGGAACAGCCCGAGGTCGATCAGCGGGCGCTCGCGCCTGGCGTGCCCGGCGTACGCGATGAGCAGCACGACCCCCGCGACCAGCGGAAGCAGCACCTGCCACGCCCCGAACCCGCCCTGCTCCGCCGTCTGCGACAGCCCCAGCACGACGGCCGCGAACCCGGGCCCGAGCAGCGCCAGGCCGATGACGTCGAGCCGCGCGGGACGCTCGCCGGCGGGTGAGTCGGCCAGTGAGTCGGCGGGCGAGTCGGCCAGTGAGTCGGCGGGCGAGTCGGCGGGGATCACCCGTACGGCGAGCAGCACCGCCGCCACCCCCACGGCCACGCTGAGCAGGAACATCGCCCGCCACGACAGCGACCCGAGTATCGCGCCACCGGCGATCGGCCCCAGCACGGGCCCGAGCGACAGCACGACCCCCATGAGCCCCATCACCCGCCCTGCCCTGCGCGGCCCCGCCGCCCTGGCGAGCAGGATGAGCACGAGCGGGTCGAGCAGCCCGGCCCCGAAGCCCTGCACCACCCGGAACGCGATCAGGCTGCCGACGTCCCAGGCCAGCCCGGCGGCCAGCGACCCGGCCAGGAACACGCCGAGGCCGGCCAGCCACAGCCGCTTGCCGCCGTAGCGATCGACGGCCCAGGTGGTGAACGGGATGGTGGCCGTCACCGCCAGCAGGAACCCGGTGGACGCCCACCCGACCGTGCTCAGCGAGGTGTCGAAGACCGTGGCCAGGCTGCCGGTGGCGACGGCGGCCATCGTGCTGTTGAGGATGCCCAGCAGGCCGCCGAGCAGGACCACGGCGATGGTGGCGAGCAGCCGCCCGTCCATGCGGTCGTCATCTGAACTCATGGGTTCAACGTAATGACCTGGTTCGTTGCTTAGCAACCCGGAACGTCCACCTACTTGAACCCATGAGTACAATCGGAGGCATGACCACCACGCGGGGCAGGATCGACAAGCGCCAGGCGATCCTGGAGGGCGCGTTCACCGTGTTCGCCCGCGAGGGCTACGCGCAGGCGTGCGTGCAGACCATCGCCCGCGAGGCCGGCGTGGCCAAGCCGACGGTCTACAACCACATGACCGACAAGGCCACGCTGTTCAGGCACGCGCTGGAGGCCGCGGCACGCACCGTGCTCGACGAGCGGATCGCCGCCCTGGAGCCGCTCGCCGCCCCAGGCGACGACCTGCGCGCCACCCTGGAGCAGGTGGCCGGTCGCCTGCTCGACCTGCACACCGACGGGCGCTCGTGCGCGCTGCGCCGGCTGCTCTATTCCGAGGTCACCCACTTCCCCGACATCCTCGACATCGTCAGGGACAGCGGCCCCGACCGGCTCACCAGGGCGCTCGCCGACCGGCTGGCCCGCCTCGCCCTCGCCGGACGGCTGCGCGCCGCCGACCCCGACCTCGCCGCCGAGCAGTTCCTCGCCCTGCTCCTCGGCCCACTCGAAGCACGCACGCAGCTCGGCACCCGCACCTTGGCGGACGCCGAGCTGCACGCGATCGCAACGTCGGCCGTGGACACCTTCGCCCGAGCCTGGGACCTCTCCTAGCGGGGCAGCACGTCCGTCCAGCGACCTCTCCTAGCGGGGCAGCGTGTTCGTCCAGTCCGCCTCGATGAGCGCGTTCGAGTTCCACACCGTGCCCGGCTCAAGCCCCGCCTGGTAACCGCCGGACCGCACGACCACGTGCTCGTTGGCGAGCGGGCGGCCGGTCGCCTCATCGAAGATCAGCCGGTTGTCCGAGACGCCGCCCTGGGGGTACGTCTCGCGTACGGACACCGCCGTGCCCTGCCGTCCCTCGGCGTCGGTGACGCCGGCGGTCACCTCCACCTCGTCCAGGTCGGCCAGCATGCGGAAGGCGGCGCCGCGCACCTCGGGCGTCACCGGCATGTCCATGATCAGGCCCATCGCGACCCTGAACAGCCAGGCGTCGCCGGTCATCTCCTCGCTCGTGGACTCCGTCCCGTGCCCCGCGTACGACGCCATGAGCCACTTCTTCAGCGCCTCCGGCTCGTCCGGCAGCCCGCGCAGGTCCTTCATCGTGACGTTGCGGCCCAGCCAGAACACGTGGCCGTCCACCAGCTTGCTGCTGTCGAACCGCTCCGGGCGCGGCGTCGTCGGCAGCGTGAGCCTGCCCGGCTTGTTCTTCCTGTCCTTGGCGGGCATCCGTACGACGATCTCGGACGGCTTGCCCGCCGCCTCCCACGCCTGCCTGTCGGCGTCGGTCATCGGCTGCACGCCCAGCGACCGCGTACGCCACCACTGCTCGCCCTTGGGATCGGCGGGCGTCCACTGCTCGCTGCTCGACCGGTCGACGACGCGGTAGCCGTCCTCGGTGACGTACACGTTCCTGCTGATCGTGACACTGTGCCAGAAGTCGCCGCGACCCTCCACCTGCCGCCCGGCCTTCTCGGCAGCGGCCAGCAGCACGTCACGCGCCGACAGCCGCACCGTGGGGGCCTGCTCGGTCGGGGTCTGCTCGGTCGGGGTCTGCTCAGTCGGCACCGCGTGCCACACCTCGGGGTCGGGGGGGACGGTCGTGTTGCCCGCCACGACGATCGCCACCGCCGCCGCGGCGGCCACCGCGCCCGCGAGCCCGAACCCCCACACCGGCCGCGCCACACGGCTGCGCCCGCGTCTCGGCTCGCGCGGCCGCGCCATCGCCCTGGCCAGCTCCACCGCCCGGGTCTGCTCGTCCACCTGCCGCTCATCGAGATGCGCGGGCCTGGCCGCCCGGAGCTCCTCCATCGGGTTCATGACCACTCCTCGCTGAGATTCCGCACGTGGGACCGCTTCGGCGCCGGCTCCGTCTCCATGGCCTGCTTCAGGCGCTTGCGGGCGCGGTGCAGGCGTACGCGGTAGGCCGCGGGCGAGCAGCCGACGACCCTGGCCGCCTCCTTCGGCGACAGGCCGTGCCAGGCGACGAGGACGAGGATCTCCCTGTCGTCCTCGTGCAGCGCGGCCAGCGCCCGCAGCACCCCGAGCCGCTCGGTCACCTGCTCGGCCACGTCGCCCTCGGTCCAGGCCCGCAGCTCGGCCGCGAGCGCCTCGCGGCGCAGCTCCGCGCGTACGTTGTCGCGCAGCACGTTCCTGGCCACGCCGAGCAGCCACGGCAGCGCGGGCTCCGGCACGTCGTCGAGCCGCCGCCAGGCGATCGCGAACGTCTCGCTCACCACCTCGTCGGCGACCTGCCGCCCGGCGCGACTGACCACGTAGGCCCACACGCGTTGCCGGCATGCGTCGTACATGCCGGTGAACCGGTGCGCATCATCCGCCACCGCCCAGCCCCCTCGTTCGGACATCGTTTCTTCCTGACACCGGGAAGTGGTCCGAACCGCCCCCTTGTTACCGCCTTCTCAGAAAAAGAGCTATTCGCCCGCGTACAACCGGTGCAGATCCACCAGCTCCACGTCCCGCCGCCCGCGCGCCGCCTCCACCAGCTCGCCCGTGAACCCCGCCCTGCCGAACAGCAGCAACTTGGGCGGCCCGTCCACCCGATCGTCGGGCAGCAGCGCGCGCAGGTGCTCCAGCCGCTGGAGCTGGGTGGTGTCCATGGGAGCGAGCGTGCCCGTGGCCTCGCCGATGGCGGTGATGCGATCCCGCTGCGACGAGGCCGTCTCGGTGACCACGACGTCGATCTCATGCCCGCGCCGGTGCGCCTTGCAGCTCACCTCGCTCGGCCGGACGGCGCTCGCGAACCCACCCAAGGTGTCGCCCGAGGCGTGCAGGAAGCACCACTCGCGGACGAGGTCCTCGAAGTGCGGGCCGTAGATCTTGGACGCCACCGTGTCGGCGCTGGACCGCCAGACCTGCGCCGCCCTGCCCGCCACCAGCTCGGGCTCGCGCCGCTGCGTGATGAGCTGGTGCAGCCGGACGACCGGCTCATTGATCCGGTAGACGCTGCGCTTCTGCCGCAGGGCGTCGTCCACCTGCTCGACCAGGCCGATCCCGCGCAGACCTGAGAGCAGGTGGCCCAGCGCGCTGACCGGCCGTCCCAGGGCCGCCGCTATCTCCGTGCGCCGGTGGTTGCCCGCGCTGATGGCGGCCAAGACGGCGGCGTACGAGCTGGGGTCGGCGATCGACGGCTCCTCACGCAGCAGCAACCCGCCCTCGCGGAACATGGCCGACGCCGGGTTCAGCAACCGGCGCTGCACCCAGCGGTCGAAGGCGTCGATCCCGTCAGGCCCCGCGCCACCGCTCATCTCCCGGTACGCGGGTGTGCCGCCGACCAGGGCGTGTACCCGGAAGGCCAGCTCAGGATCCGCCGTCAGCCCCCAGAACGCGCCGGCGTCCCTGAAACCGAAGGGGCGCACCACGAGCTCGAGCACCGCCCGCCCACGTAGGGGCGCGCCGCCGCCTAGCAGCTCGGCCATCGTGATGAGCGCGCTGCCACAGAGGATCAGGCGCGTGCGGGTGCGCTCCTTGGCGTGCCCCGTCGGGCTGAGCGCCTGCTGCAGGTACGACGGCAGCGCCGGCGTGGCCGCGACCAGGTAGGGGAACTCATCGATGATCACCGGAACGGCGCGCTCTTCCCCGAGGCGGAGCAGCTCGTCGAGCCCCTCCCGCCAACCGCCGAACGAGACAGGCTGCCGCAGCCCGCGATGGGCGGCGTAGGCGGCGCCGAGATCGGCGAGATTCTGGGGCTCGCTCTGCTGGGTCGCGGCGAAGAGCAGGCCACCGGTCGCCTGCGCGAGGAGCTCGAGCATGAGCGTCTTGCCCTGGCGGCGCCGGCCGTACACCAGCCCGAGAGTGGCGCCCATGGTGGGTGCCGCGACGAAATCGGCGAGCGCCTCCCACTCCTCGTCACGCCCGAACAACCGCTCCGGCTTCTCCACACCTGACTCCCCGATGCCGACAATGATAGGTGCAGCTATCATAGCTGTACCTATCATTGTCAGCTCGAACGTCGAGAGAGCACGCAGCCACAAGCACGGCCGCTCGCCCAGTCGGCCCCAGCACCGCTCAAGCGGCCTGTTCAGGGAGCGGCTGTCCGATGGCGGGGATGATCACATGACGCCGCCTGTCCTGCGTTCTCCTGGGCGAGTGCTGCCTCGCGTTCGAGGGAGATGTCCCGGAGGAGCGCGGTGTTCTGGTAGAACGAGCGCTTCTTGGTGATCTTGCCGTTCACCACGTCGACCAGTTCGAGGACGGTCATCGTCCATGGGGTGCCGTGAAGGTCGATGCCGCTGTTCGTGGCGACCACCACGACTCGGGTGGGGCCGTCGGCGATGAGCTCGTCGATGCTGATGGACGACATGTCCAGGCCGGTCAGCTCGTGCATGCGATGCCTGGCCGGGCCGATGTCGGCTCCCTTGTGGACGCCGCTGTCGGGGTGGCCCCAGTTCAGCTCCACCTCCTGCTCGTCGGTCAGCTCCTTGATGGGTGGGCGTAGAGGGCCCACCGCCGCCACGGGCAACGGGTGGGAGACCAGTCGCCGGGGGCGTGGGGTGCGCCGGGAGGCGCCGAAAAGCAGAACTGCCTGAGTTCACTTGCGCAAAAGCGCTCCAGAGCGAAGACCTTTTTGCTCGGAGCACCGAAGCCGAAGGGGCGGGTGAGCGAAGCTCACCCGCCCCTTCGGCGTGATCGGCTACTTGGCGTTCGCCTTCAGGTAGTCGCTGTTCATCTGCGCGATCGTGTCCAGCGGAATCCCCTTCGGGCACACGGCCGTGCACTCACCGGTGTTCGTGCAGCCGCCGAACCCTTCGGCGTCCATCTGGTCCACCATGGCCTTGGCGCGGGAGAGCCGCTCAGGCTGACCCTGCGGCAGCAGGGACAGGTGGGTGATCTTGGCGGCGGTGAAGAGGGAGGCGGAGCCGTTCGGGCAGGCCGCCACGCACGCGCCGCACCCGATGCAGGTGGCCGCGTCGAAGGCGGAGTCGGCGTCCTCCTTGCGCACCGGGACGCTGTGGGCGTCCGGCGCGGACCCGGCCGGTACGGAGACGAACCCGCCCGCCTGGATGATGCGGTCGAACGCGCTGCGGTCCACGACGAGGTCCTTGACGACGGGGAACGGCGCGGCCCGCCACGGCTCGATGGTGATCTCGGCGCCGTCCTCGAAGTGGCGCATGTGCAGCTGGCACGTCGTGGTGGCGCGCTGCTCGCCGTGGGCGACGCCGTTGATGACCATGCCGCACATGCCGCAGATGCCCTCGCGGCAGTCGTGGTCGAAGGCGATCGGGTCGTCGCCCTCCAGGATGAGGCGCTCGTTGAGCACGTCCAGCATCTCCAGGAACGACATGTCCGGGGAGACGTCCTCAACCTTGTACGTCACCATGCGGCCCTCGTCCGAAGGGCCCTTCTGACGCCAGACGCGTAGGGTCAGGTTCACTTGTAGCTCCGCTGGGTCATCTTGACGTACTCGTACTCGAGCGCTTCCTTGTGCAGGACCGGCCCGTCGGGGGTGTGCTCCCAGGCCGACACGTGCGCGAAGTTCTCGTCGTCGCGCAGCGCCTCGCCGTCGGCGTCCTGGGACTCGGCCCTGAAGTGGCCGCCGCAGGACTCGGTGCGGACGAGGGCGTCCAGGCACATCAGCTCGGCCAGGTCGAAGAAGTCGGCCACCCGGCCGGCCTTCTCCAGCACCTGGTTGAGCTCCTCGGCGGTGCCGGTGACCTTGACGTTCTGCCAGAACTCCGCGCGCAGCTCGGGGATGCGATCGAGGGCCTTGCGCAGCGACTCCTCGGTGCGCTCCATGCCGCAGTAGTCCCACATGAGCTTGCCGAGCTCGCGGTGGAAGGAGTCGGGCGTCCTGGTGCCGTTCACGGACAGGAGCCGGTCGATCTTGTTGCGGACGCGGATCTCGGCCTCGGCCACGGCCTCCTCGTCCACGTCGCCGAACGGGCCGGCGGCGAGGTAGTCGCCGATGGTGGTCGGCAGCACGAAGTAGCCGTCGGCCAGGCCCTGCATCAGCGCGGACGCGCCGAGGCGGTTGGCCCCGTGGTCGGAGAAGTTGGCCTCGCCGATGACGAACAGGCCGGGGATGGTGGACTGCAGGTCGTAGTCCACCCACAGCCCGCCCATCGTGTAGTGGACGGCGGGGTAGATGCGCATCGGCACGTCGTACGGGTTCTCGCCGGTGATGCGCTCGTACATCTCGAAGAGGTTGCCGTACTTCTTCTCGACGGCGTCGCGGCCGAGCCGGTTGATGGCGTCGCGGAAGTCGAGGTAGACGCCGAGCCCGCCGGGGCCGACGCCGCGGCCTTCGTCGCAGACGTTCTTGGCGGCGCGGGAGGCGATGTCACGCGGCACCAGGTTGCCGAAGGCGGGGTAGATGCGCTCCAGGTAGTAGTCGCGCTCCTCCTCCGGGATGTCGCCGGGGGCGCGGGTGTCGTTCTTGCGCAGCGGCACCCAGACGCGGCCGTCGTTGCGCAGCGACTCGGACATGAGCGTGAGCTTCGACTGGTACTCGCCCGACACGGGGATGCAGGTCGGGTGGATCTGCGTGTAGCAGGGGTTGGCGAAGTACGCCCCGCGCTCGTGCGCCCGCCAGATGGCGGTGGTGTTGCAGCCCTTGGCGTTCGTGGACAGGAAGAACACGTTGCCGTAGCCGCCGGTGGCGAGCACGACGGCGTCGGCGTAGTGGCGCTCGATCTCGCCGGTGACCATGTCGCGCACGATGACGCCGCGCGCGCGGCCGTCGGAGACGATCAGGTCGAGCATCTCGTGCCGGGTGTGCATGGTGACGGTCCCGGCCGCGACCTGCCGCTCCAGCGCCTGGTACGCCCCGAGCAGCAGCTGCTGCCCCGTCTGGCCGCGGGCGTAGAAGGTGCGGGAGACCTGGGCGCCGCCGAAGGAGCGGGTGTCGAGCAGGCCGCCGTACTCGCGGGCGAACGGCACGCCCTGCGCCACGGCCTGGTCGATGATGTTCACCGAGACCTGGGCGAGGCGGTAGACGTTCGACTCGCGGGCGCGGAAGTCGCCGCCCTTGACGGTGTCGTAGAAGAGCCGGTAGATCGAGTCGCCGTCGCCGCGGTAGTTCTTGGCGGCGTTGATGCCGCCCTGGGCGGCGATGGAGTGGGCGCGGCGCGGGGAGTCCTGGTAGCAGAAGGACTTGACGTTGTAGCCCAGCTCGCCGAGCGTGGCGGCGGCGGATCCGCCGGCCAGGCCGGTGCCGACGACGATCACGTTGAGCTTGCGCTTGTTGGCCGGGTTGACCAGCTTGGCGCTGAACTTGCGCTTCTCCCAGCGCTCCTCGATGGGCCCGGCGGGAGCCTTGGTGTCCTGGATCTCGGGGCCTTCGGTGTACTTCACTTGACTACTCCGAACGTGATCGCGAGGGGCGGGGCCAGGAAGCCGATGACCAGCACGGCCGAGACGAGGCCGGCGGTCGCGCGCAGGACGCGGTAGCGGCTGCGGTAGGCCCAGCCGAGCGTCTGGAAGCCGCTCCAGATGCCGTGCCGCAGGTGGAGGCCGACCATGACGACGGCGACGAGGTAGATCAGCGTCACCCACCACCGGGAGGGGTCGAAGCCCGCGATCATCCGGTCGGCGGGCTCCGAGTTGAAGCCCTTGGGGTTGACGACTCCGAAGGTCAGGTCGAGCAGGTGCCAGATCACGAAGAGCACGATCGTCACGCCACCCCACCGCATGATGTGCGTGGTGTAGCCGCTCGCCTGGGACTTCTTGGCCACGTACTTGACCGGCCTGGCCTTGCCCGCGCGGCGGGAGAGCGAGATCGCGGCCCACATGTGCGCGACGACCGAGACGACGAGGACGATCTCGACGAGGGTCAGCAGCGTGCGGTAGGGCGCGATGGGCTCCAGCAGGGTGCGCAGCGCGTGGGCGTACTCGTTGAAGGAGTCACGGCCGAAGAAGATCTTCAGGTTGCCGAGCATGTGGCCGACGAGGAAGAGCACCATCACGGCGCCCGTGACGGCCATGACGACTTTCTTGCCGTTGGACGAGCTGAGGAACCCGCCGGGCTTCTTGCCCGTCGGGGCTTTCTTGGGGGCGGAAACAGGCGCGGTGGCGGACCCGCGCTCTATCGTGGCAGTCACAACGCAAAAGCTAGGTATCCAGCAATGATCCGTCCAAGTCATCGTGGGTCTGGTTTCGATAGCTTGCGGCTATGATGTGGGTCGGTGCGGCTTTCTCGAAGTTCCCTGCACGCGCCGATGCGAGGAAAATCACATGCAGTTTCAGCAGCTCGCGTACTTCGTGGCGGTCGCGGAGGCCCGTCACTTCACGCAGGCGGCCGAGCGCATGCGGGTCGCGCAGCCGTCGCTGAGCAAGCAGATCAAGGCGCTGGAGGAGGATCTCGGCGCCCGGCTGTTCTCGCGGGCGCGCGGTAACGTCACGCTGACCGCCGCGGGTGAGGCGCTGCTGCCGCTGGCCCGCCGCATCCTCGCCGACGCCGACACCGCGCGGCAGGAGGTGGCGCAGCTCGCGGGGCTGCGCAGGGGCCGGGTCCGCCTGGGCGCGACGCCCTCGCTCTGCGCCGGGCTGATGGCCGACGCGCTGGCCCGCTTCCACCGCTCGTACCCGGGCATCGAGCTGCTGGTCGAGGAGGGCGGCTCGCGTGACCTGGTCAGGGCACTGGCGAGGGGGCAGCTCGACCTGTCACTGATCATCATGCCGCTGCAGAGTGACGACCCCTCGCTCGTCACCCAGGAGATCCTGCGCGAGAACCTCGTCGTCGTCGCGCCCGCCCACGAGCCGCTGAAGCGCCCCTACCTGCACATCGAGGACCTGCGTGGACGGCAGATGGTGATGTTCAGGCGCGGCTACGACCTGCGCGAGGCGACGCTCGCGGCCTGCCGGCAGGCGGGGTTCGAGCCGCGGTTCGCGGTGCAGGGCGGCGAGATGGACGCGGTGCTGCGTTTCGTCGAGGCCGGGCTGGGCGTGGCGGTGGTGCCGTCGATGGTGCTCGACGGCCGTCCTGGGCTGCGCGGCACGCCGCTCGCGCCACCGGGCCTGAGCAGGACGATCGCGCTGGCCCACCGCAAGGACGTCGAGCCCACGAGGGCCGCGCAGGCCTTCAGGGAGACGATCCTCTCGTACGTCGTCGAGGCCGGGCACGACGGTACGCTTCCGGAAGGGGTCGAGCTCATCGCAGAATGAGCATCTAGGGCACACCATTGGGCACCGCACTCCCTGAAGAGGTGTTTTGACCGCCAATCTCTCCGAAACGCTGACGTTGCTCCTCATCGAGGATGACGACGGTGACGCGTTCCTGGTCGAAGAGCTGCTGAAGGAGGCGGTGGCGCCGCCCCGGATCTTCCGTGCCCGCAGCTTGAGCGAGGCCAGGCGCAAGCTGACTCCGGAGATCCAGTGCGTGCTGGTCGACCTCTCGCTGCCGGACGCCAGCCGGCTGGAGGCCCTTGAGGAGGTCATCGCGCTCGCGCCGTTCACCGCCGTGCTGGTGCTGACCGGTCTCAGGGACGTCCACGTGGGCGTCACGGCCGTCCAGGCGGGCGCGCAGGACTATCTGGTCAAGGGCGACGTGGACGCGCGGCTGCTGGCCAGGTCCATCCGTTACGCGATGGAGCGCAAGCGGGCCGACGTGGCGCAGCTCAAGCTCGTCCAGGCGGAGCTGACGGCCAAGGAGAACGCGCGGCTGGAGAGCGCGCTGCTGCCCGACCCGCTGCTGCGTACGCAGGAGATCGAACACGTCACCCGCTACCTGCCCGGCAGCGGCGGCACGCTGGCCGGCGACTTCTTCGACACCGTGCAGACCCCCGACGGCGCGGTGCACCTGGTGATCGGCGACGTCTGCGGCCACGGCCCCGACGAGGCCGCGCTGGGCGTGGCGCTGCGCATCGCCTGGCGCACGCTGGTGCTGGCGGGGCAGACCGGCGACACGCTGCTGCGCACGCTCGACGCCCTGCTGCGCGCCGAGCGCCAGGCGCCCGAGATCTTCACCACGCTGTGCATGGCCACGATCTCTCCCGACCTGCGCCACGCGACCATGCGCGTGGTCGGCCACCCGCCGCCCGTGCTGGTGCGCGGGGGCACGGTGGAGGTGGTGGACGGCACGCCGTCGGGGCCGCCGCTCGGCATCTTCCCCGACGCGGCGTGGTCGGTCATCGACGTGCCGCTGGGCGACGACTGGTCGATGATGCTCTACACCGACGGGCTCATCGAGGCGGCCGTGCACGAGCCCGGCCCGCTGCTCGGCGTGGACGGCCTGGTCGAGCTGGTACGCACCCACGGCGTCATCGACCTCGACGGCCTCATCAGAGACGTCGGCACGCTCAGCGACGATCTGGCCGTGGTCATGTTGAGGAGGAGGAGAATGTGAGCATCCACCCGCTCCCTCCGCCGAAAGAGCCCACGGGTCTGGGCCGGCTGCCGCTCGCCCGCTGGTTCCTGCTGGTCGCGATACTCGCCGGGCTCATCTTCGCCGCCGGGGTGGCGACGGTGATGACGATGACCGCCAAGACCACCGAGCTCAACCCGCGCCCCGAGGTGGCCGCCCAGGTCGACCGGCTGATCGTGGCGCTGATCGTGGTGTTCGTGCTGCTGCTCGCCTGCGGCGCGGGGCTGGTGGTGATCGTCAGGTACGCGGTGCTCAAACCCATCGCCCAGCTCACCGACCACGTACGCGCGGTCGCCGCCGGCGACTTCGACCGCGACCTGCACGTCGACCGGCCCGCCGAGCTGGCGGAGCTGTCCAGCCACATCGACTCCATGCGCGACCGCATCCTGTCGGCCTGGCGGGTGGCCAACGACCAGGCGGAGGAGCTGCGCAGGTCGAACGGCGAGCTGGAGCAGTTCGCGTACGTCGCGAGCCACGACCTGCAGGAGCCGCTGCGCAAGGTGGCGAGCTTCACCCAGATGCTGGAGCAGCGCTACGGCTCCCAGCTCGACGAGCGGGCGAAGCAGTACATCAGCTTTGCGGTCGACGGCGCCAAGCGCATGCAGCTGCTCATCAACGACCTGCTGGACTTCTCCCGGGTGGGCCGGGTCACCGGCGAGCGCACGGTGACCGAGCCGGGCGCGGCGCTGGACCGGGCGCTGGACAACCTCTCCGCCACGATCGAGGACACCGGGGCCACCGTCACCCGTGACGAGCTGCCTCCGGTCATGGGCAACCACCTGCAGCTCACCCAGCTCTTCCAGAACCTCATCGAGAACGCCGTCAAGTTCCGCTCGGAGGAGCCGCCCCGGGTGCACATCGGGGTCAGGCGCGACGGCGACATGTGGGAGTTCAGCTGCTCCGACAACGGCATCGGGGTCGAGGCCAAGTACGCCGACCGCATCTTCCTCATCTTCCAGCGCCTGCACGCCAGAGACGTCTATCCGGGGACTGGCATCGGACTGGCCCTGTGCCGGAAGATCGTCGAGTATCACGGCGGACAGCTCTGGCTCGACGGCGAGGACACCGAGCCGGGCGGCCACGGCGCCACGTTCCGCTGGACGTTGCCGGCGGCGGGAGACGGACGATGAACGGATGGCGGCCCATCGAGGTGCTCCTGGTGGAGGACGACCAGGGGGACATCCTGCTGACGAAGGAGGCGTTCGACCTCAACAAGGTGCGCAACCGGCTCAACGTGGTCAACGACGGCGAGCAGGCGATGGCGTTCCTGCGGCAGGAGGGCGAGTACGCCGACTCGCCGCGCCCCGACCTGATCCTGCTCGACCTCAACCTGCCGCGGATGAGCGGGATGGAGGTGCTGCGGGAGGTGAAGGCGGACGCGGTGTTGCGGACGATCCCGGTGGTGGTCCTGACGACCTCTGAGGCCGAGGAGGACATCCTCCACAGCTACCGCCTCCACGCCAACGCTTATGTCGCGAAGCCGGTGGATTTCGAGCAATTTATCCGGGTTGTCCGGCAAATAGATGATTTTTTCGTGACGGTGGTTAAGTTGCCGGCACAGGGGCAGCGCCTCTGACGCGGGTACGTGACAGGAATCACAGCAAGTCATCGAAAAAGTGAGTGACCCCGCTCACAAAAAACGATCCTGTCGTCGTAACGTATCCCCCACCAACGCGCGCCCGAGCGGATCCCGCCGTGTGAGCGCGCCCAGCGAAACGAAACCACGGACCCCCTGCGCGAAGGGATCCGCGGGAGGTGGAGAGGTCCGCGATGACCCAGACGACGCCCGAAGCTCCGGTCCGACGGCAGCGTGCGCAAGTCAGAGTGCGCACCCTGCGAACAGACAGATGGTGGCTGGCCCCGCTCGTGACATTTTTCGGGCTCGCCTCCTTCCTCGTCTACGGCGTATGGGCGATCATCGACAACAGCATCTTCGTCGATCCGTACATCGCCCCGTTCGCCTCGCCCTGCCTGGCGGCGGTGACGTGTCCCGAGGGGGCGCAGCTGTTCGGGTGGGCGCCGATCGGCGACTGGTACACGCTGTCGCCCGGCCTGCTCATCCTGGCGCTGCCCGGCGGGTTCCGGCTGACGTGCTACTACTACCGCAAGTCCTATTACCGCTCGTTCTGGCTCTCGCCGCCGGCCTGCGCCGTCCAGGAGCCCCACGGCAAGTACACCGGTGAGCGCCGCTTCCCGCTCATCCTCCAGAACGTGCACCGCTACTTCTTCTACGCGGCCATCGTGATCGGCCTCGTCCTGGCCTACGACGCGGTGCTGGCGCTCGTGCACAAGCCGCTCGGCCTCGGCAGCTGGATCCTGATCGCCAACGCCGTGCTGATCAACGCCTACACGCTCTCGTGCCACTCCTGCCGGCACATCACGGCCGGGCGGCTCAACCACTTCTCCCGTCACCCGCTGCGCTACCGGGCCTGGACGTTCGTCTCCAAGCTCAACGCCAAGCACCAACCCCTCGCGTGGGCCTCGATGTTCTCGGTGATGGGCGCCGACCTGTACGTCCGCCTGGTCGCCAAGGGCATCATCGCCTTCCCGTACGCGTAAGGACAGCTTTCACAGTGGAAAACACGCACAACACAGAGCGCCACGAGTACGACGTCGTCGTCATCGGCGCCGGCGGGGCCGGCCTGCGGGCCGCGATCGAGGCCCGCCAGCAGGGCAAGCGCACGGCCATCGTCTGCAAGTCGCTGTTCGGCAAGGCGCACACGGTCATGGCAGAGGGCGGCGCCGCCGCCGCGATGGGCAACGTCAACCCCGACGACAACTGGATGGTGCACTTCCGTGACACCATGCGGGGCGGCAAGTTCCTCAACAACTGGCGGATGGCCGAGCTGCACGCCAAGGAGGCTCCCGACCGCGTGTGGGAGCTGGAGGCGTGGGGCGCGCTGTTCGACCGCACCAAAGACGGCAAGATCAGCCAGCGGAACTTCGGCGGGCACGAGTACCCACGGCTCGCACACGTGGGCGACCGCACCGGCCTTGAGCTCATCCGCACGCTGCAGCAGCGCGTCGTCGCGCTCCAGCAGGAGGACTACGAGACGCACGGCGACCACGAGGCCTACATCAAGGTCTTCGCCGAGTGCACGGTCACCCGGCTGCTGAAGGACGGCGACGCGATCTCCGGCGCGTTCGGCTACTGGCGCGAGACCGGCAACTTCGTGCTCTTCGACGCGCCCGCCGTGGTCCTCGCCACCGGCGGCATCGGCAAGTCGTACGTCGTGACCTCCAACTCCTGGGAGTACACCGGCGACGGCCACGCCTTGGCCCTGCTGGCCGGCGCCAAGCTGATCAACATGGAGTTCATCCAGTTCCACCCCACCGGGATGGTCTGGCCGCCCTCCGTGCGCGGCATCCTCGTCACCGAGTCCGTCCGCGGCGACGGCGGCGTGCTGCGCAACTCCGAGGGCAAGCGCTTCATGTTCGACTACATCCCCGAGGTCTTCAAGGACAAGTACGCGACCACGGAGGAGGAGGGCGACCGCTGGTACACCGACCAGGCCAACAACCGGCGCCCGCCGGAGCTGCTGCCCCGTGACGAGGTGGCCAGGGCGATCAACGCCGAGGTGAAGGCCGGGCGCGGCTCACCCCAGGGCGGCGTCTTCCTCGACGTGTCCACCCGGCTGCCCGCCGAGGAGATCAAGAAGCGGCTGCCGTCGATGCACCACCAGTTCAAGGAGCTGGCCGACGTCGACATCACCGCCGAGCCCATGCAGGTGGGCCCGACCTGCCACTACATCATGGGCGGCGTCGAGGTCGACGCCGACACCGGCTCGTCCAGCGTGCCCGGCCTGTTCGCGGCCGGCGAGGTGTCCGGCGGCATGCACGGCTCCAACAGGCTGGGCGGCAACTCGCTGTCCGACCTGCTGGTCTTCGGCCGGCGGGCGGGCGCGGGCGCGGCCTCGTACATCGACTCGCTGCCCGCCCGGCCCAAGGTCGCGGCCGAGCAGGTGGAGACCGCCAGGGAAGAGGCGCTGGCCCCGCTGGGCCGCAGCGGCGAGAACCCGTACGAGGTGCACCACGAGCTCCAGCGGACGATGAACGAGCTGGTCGGCATCATCCGCAAGGCCGAGGAGGTCTCCGAGGCGCTCGGCGTGGTCGAGAAGCTCAAGGAACGCGTCCGCATGGTCGGCGCGGCCGGCTCGCGCATCTACAACCCCGGCTGGCACCTCGCGATCGACCTGCGCAACATGGTGCTGGTGTCGGAGTGCGTGGCACGCGCCGCGCTCATGCGCGAGGAGAGCCGCGGCGGGCACACCCGCGACGACTTCCCCGGCATGAGCCCGGAATGGCGCCGCAAGCTGCTCGTCTGCTCCACCGAGGACGGCTCGACGGTCAACGTGGAGGTGAAGGTCCAGCCGCCGATGCGCGACGACCTGATCAGCCTGTTCGACCGGGACGAGCTGAAGAAGTACCTCACCGACGATGAGATGGCCGAATTCGACAGGATAGCGAAGACGTCATGAGCTACAAGGCAAAGTTCAAGGTCTGGCGCGGTGAGGGCGGCGAGGGCCGGCTGGAGGACTTCACGGTCGAGGTGAACGAGGGCGAGGTCGTCCTCGACATCATCCACCGCCTCCAGGCGACCCAGGCACCCGACCTCGCCGTACGGTGGAACTGCAAGGCTGGCAAGTGCGGCTCGTGCAGCATGGAGATCAACGGCAAGCCGCGGCTGGGCTGCATGACCCGGATGTCCACCTTCGAGGAGGACGAGACCATCACGGTCACGCCGATGCGGACGTTTCCGGTCATCAAGGACCTCGTCACCGACGTGTCCTACAACTACCAGAAGGCCCGCGAGGTGCCGTCCTTCACGCCGCCCGCCGGCGTGCGGCCCGGCGAATACCGGATGAAGCAAATCGACGTCGAGCGCTCGCAGGAGTTTCGCAAGTGCATCGAGTGCTTCATGTGCAACAACGTCTGCCACGTCATCCGTGACCACGAGGAGAACAAGACCAACTTCTCCGGTCCCCGGTTCCTCATGCGGATCGCCGAGCTGGACATGCACCCGTACGACGTGGCCGACCGGCAGGAGGCGGCCCAGCAGGAGCACGGGCTCGGCTACTGCAACATCACCAAGTGCTGCACCGAGGTCTGCCCCGAGCACATCAAGATCACCGACAACGCGCTGATCCCGATGAAGGAGCGCGTGGTGGACCGCAAGTACGACCCGCTGGTGTGGCTCGGCAGCAAGATCTTCCGGCGCGGCGCCGACACCACCAAGCCGTAACTCACCGAGCCGAAGGGCCGGTGACCCCCGCGGGGGTCACCGGCCCTTCGTCGTCTGCAGCCCTGCACGCCCGCGCCCCTTAGGAGCTCCACGCTCCCTCAGCCCGCATCCTCAGGGCCCCGCGCCTTCTCGGCCATGCGCCTTCTCGGCCCCGCGAACCCTCGGCCCGAGCGCCCAGCGCTCACCGGCTCCGCGGGCTTTCGGCCCGGCGCCTCGGGCGCTTCGCTACTTCTTCTTCCTGCTGAAGAAGCGGCGCTTGGAGTCGGGCATCTCCTTGGTCGGCTCCTGCGGCTGAGCCGCCCGCTCCTGGGCCGGAGCCTCCGGCTGAGGATCGGGCCGGGGCTCGGGCTGGGGCGGGAGGGGCTGGATGGCCGTCGCCTCGCCGTCGGCGGGCACGTACGGCGGCGGCTCGTAGTCCTTGGCCGGCTCGAACAGCCCACGCTGGTGCTGCTGCCACGGCTCCGAGTCGCCCGACTCGGCCGCCGAGGCCGGCCCGAGCGGCTGGTCCTGGTCAGGATCGTACGGGCCGGCCCCACCCGGCGGGATGTCCGCCGCCACCGGCTCCGGCGGGATCAACGGCTCGAACGGGTCACGCTCACGGGACGTCGGCGGCTCGCTGTAGGAGTCGAACTCGTCCGGGTGCAGCACCACCGGCTCCTGCGGCGGCTCCGCGTAGGGGGTGGTGGGCTCCTGCACGTACCCCTGCGGCGGGTAGGGATGGTGGGGGTCGTACTGGGGCGGGGCGGCCGGTGGGTAGGTCTGCACCGGCACGAAGCTGATGATCGGCGCGTACGCCGTACCGCCCGGGTAGCCGGGAGCCGCGAAACCCGCCGTCGCGTAGCCGGGTCCCGCCGGGTAACCGCCGGGGGGCATGGCCGCCGCGTCCGGGGGCAGCTGCGGCCCCGCCTTCCGTACGGCGGCCGCGTGGGCCATCCTGCGCAGCCGTCCCTCGAAGATGAGCACCGCGAACAGCGCGAGCAGCACCAGCACCAGCGCCGGGATGCTGAGCTTCTGCGTCAGCGTGCGCTGGTCGTACTCCGGGGCCGCCTGCCGCAGCTCCAGCGGCACCTCCTCGGTGGAGGCGGCCTGCGTCTGGCTCGGGGGCGTCTCCGGGGTGGTGGCCGCGTCGGTCGGCGCGACCGTCGGCAGCTCCACCGACGCCTCCGACGTGGGAGTGGTCGGGGTCACCGGGGGGACCTGGATGTCCTCCTGCGTCGGCACCGGCTGCGGGGCGTGCGTGGGGGTGGTCTGCGGGGTGGGCGTGCTCTTGGTCTTGGTCGGCTTCGGTGTGGCCGTCTTGCTGGGAGTGGCCTTGGTCGGGGTCGCGGTGACGGTCTTGGTGACCGTCGTCTCCGGCGCCTCCTCGTCGCTCTCGGGCGGCGGCGGCTGACCGGCGGTGGCGGTGACCGTGACGGTGACGTCGGTCTCCGGCGGGTCCAAGTCGCACACCTGACCGGCGTCACACCCCTCGATGGGGTCCATCGCCACGGAGGCGCTCGCGCTCTGCATGATGAACGGCGCCGCACCGGCACCCGACAGGGTGAGTGCGAGGACGATAGCGGACACGGCCGTCACTCGTGTGCGTGCCACCGGTGCCCTCCGCGTAGTCCCGAAACCTTGGTCAAGGGAATACTAGTCGGGTCAAAGTAACAGTAAAGACGAAATTAGAACACCTTTCTCCGGTTACGCCACTTTTGTACCGTGACAACGAGCCACAAGCCGCTCATCAGCACGGCGATGGCCGCCACGACCAGGGGAAACGCCTTCGGCCCATCAATCGGGCTCACCCACGCGACCGGCTTGACCGGCTTCGTCCGTACGCCCATTTCCCACGGCAACGGCGCTTCACCCCCCGGCAACCCTCCGTCCCCCACAACGCCACCCACCGTTCCAGGCACACCTCCAGCCGCCACACTGGGAGCCACCCCAGGCACGCCATCGGGCGCGGCACCCAGGGCACCACCTGGCACAGGCACCGCCTCCGGCATCACTAGCCCCGCCGCACCCGCCTCATCACCACTCACGCCCGCATTCCCGGCCACCCCGGCGGCGGCCTCCCCCACCACGCCCACGTTCGCGCCTCCAGTACCCGGCCGCGCCGCCGCACCGGGCTTCGCCTGGTTCCCCGTGCCGGCCACCGCACCAGCCCGCACTCGCTTCCCCGCGCCGGCGCGCGCCACGTCGCTCTGAACGGTGGCCGTTGCGGGGCCGGTCGCGGTTCTGCCGGTGCGGGTCTGGGGTGGGCCCTGGGCGGCTCGGGTGTCGGTGGGTCTCAGGCGGTGGGCGGGGCCGCTGAAGGTGGCGGCGTCTCCTGCGATCGGTCCACGCACCTGTACGGCAGCCGTCCTGCTCATGGTCGTCAGCTTCTTGCCGTCCCGCATCCTGGCCACGGCGGCGACCACCACCTGCCCGGCCCCCTCCGGCGCCCGCACGGTCACGTCGACCGCCTTCGTCCCGGACACCTTCCCCAGCGCACAAACCCGCGCCCCCGGCACCAGCGCGCCGTCCGGCAGAGCTTGGACGTGCTTCGCGTCTTCCAGGACGGCCTGAGCGCTTGCCGCATCCGCCGACGAGGCCATCCGGGCGGCGCCGGCGGCGGTCAGGGCGCGTGCGGCCAACGCCCCCGCCGCGACCGTGCGACCCGTCACCTGCACCTGATCCACCGGCACGGCGCCCACCTCAGCGGCCCGGTGCCCGCCTCCCGCCGCAGACTGACCCGCACCCGCGACCGGCGGCACCGCACCAGAACCGCCCGCAACCACCCCAGAGCCCGCCCCGGCCGCCGCAGCGCCGGCCGCAGCCGTCCCAGCCGCACCAGAACCTGCCCCGGCCGCCGCATGACCGGCCGCAGCCGTCCCAGCGGCCGTGGAACCGGCCGTGGTCACGCCGCCTGAGGCCGCCGACAGTGCGGCGGTCTTCGTGTCGGGAGGTGTGGCACACGACACCTCGGTCAGGGCTTCGGCCGGGTCGGCGGCGACCGCCACCCGTGTGCCCCTGGCCATCCCGTTCACCCGCACCCGGAACCGTTGCGTGTCCCCGGTCCTGACCCACTTGCCGACGTCCTCGGCCCCGTTCACCCGCTCAAGCACCAGCGACACCCCGGTCGCCGCCACAGGCACGGACGGCACCGCCACCAGGGTCAACACGCCGGCGACGATCCACCCACGCCGCATCGCTCCCCACTCCCCCGCCGCGACAAATTACTCGTAGTAATCATTGTGTCACAGAGAGGAACGGCCTAATCCTCCGGGAGCAGATTCTCCACCGCCCGCATGATGGGCAGATCAGCGGAAAGCCAGGCGACGTCGTAATACTCGCCCGGCCCGAGCCAGCGCAGCGCCAGATGTTCCTTGGCCACGGGCTCCCCGGAGGCGAGGGAGCAGAGCCAGACGCGCATGACGTACCCCTCGGCGAGCGGCCAGTCGGCGCCCACCCGCAGCCCGACCGCGACCTCGACCTCGAGCTCCTCCCGGCACTCGCGGACGAGCGCCGCCTCATCGCTCTCCCCGGGATCCACCTTGCCGCCGGGGAACTCCCACCCACCGGCGAGCGCGGCGGGCTCGGCGCGCTGGGCGGCCAGCACCCGCCCGCCGGGGGCCACGATCACGGCGGCGACGACTGTTCTCATAGAGCAGGATTCTGCAGCTTCTTCAGCTGCTCCAGCACATCGGGGTTCTGCAGGGGACGGGTGAAGCCGACGCGGTTCTGGCGGGCCTGGTAGCTGGTGACCTTGATGGGCCCGCACAGCCGGCACCGCGCCTCCAGCATCTTGCCCTTGGAGACGACGAGCCCGACGTGCCCGGGATTGTTCGGCGACGTGCCCGGCCCGGAGTTGAAGAACACCAGGTCACCCGGCTGCTCCTCGCCCGCCCTGATCTTCACGCCGAAGGGCCACTGCCCGAACGTCGTCCGCGGGATGGACAGCCCCGCCGACCGGTAGGCCGCGTAGATGACGCCGGAGCAGTCGAACGCGTCGGGCCCCGTGCCGCCCCACAGGTACGGCTTGCCGCGCTGCGCCAGCGCGAACTGCAGGATCCTGGCCACCACGTCACTGGGCGCCGCCTCGACGAGGGGCTCGTCGCAGTCCTCCGACGCCTGCGGCGGCACCTTGACCTCACCCGACTTGGCGTACTTCCTGGCGATCTCCTCGACCTGGTCGACGTACCACCAGGCGCGGTTGTAGACGAACAGCGCCTGCCGCACGTTCTCGGGCGCGCCGTTGCGCTTGAGCATCTTGGCGGCGCCGAGGATGGCGTCGGCCGGGTTGTAGACGTCGCCGACGCCGTCACCGTCGCCGTCGGATGCGTACCCGTTGAACCTGGACGACATCGCCACCCTGGCCTTGCCGCCCCACGTGGAGATCAGGAACTGCATCGGCCCCGCCGCGCCCGCGTGGTTGGTGCCGCTCTTGACGCCGGGCAGGTCGGACCTGCCGTGGTCGGTCTCGCGCTTGCCGACGGCGGCGAGGATGTTCCACTGGACGCCGATCTTCTTGCCGTGCTCCTTGTAGAGCTCCAGGTAGTCCTCGGGGATGTCGGAGGTGGCCGAGTCGGAGACCTCCTCCACCTGCGCCTGGTCGTCGCAGTCGACGGTGGTGCCGCCGTTGCTGAGGAACGACGGCATCGACATGAGCAGCAGCGGCGAGACGACGACCGCGACCAGGAGCAGTAACCCGGCCAGGCCGACGAGCAGCGCGATACGGCCTCGTGTGAGCTTCACCCGGAGGTGTCTCCCTCCTGGCCCTCGGTGGACGGGAGAATGTCGTAGATCCGCCAGTCGCTCCCCGACTGGCTGACCGTGACGGCGTACTCCTCGCTCGCCTGCTTGTCGCCGCTCTGCGCGGCGATCTGCCGGGTGGCGGTGACGACGAAGACGATGGAGTTCTTCTCGACCTGCCTGATCTCCTTGAGATCGGCGGTGGCGGTGGAGACGATCTGGTCGTTGCGGTTCTGCTCGACGGTGCCCGCCGAGGTGAGCGTCCTGGCCAGCGTGTTGCCGAGCTCGGGCGTGGTGTACGCCTTAAGCCTGGCCGCGTACGCCGCCGGGTCCTCGTCGAAGCGGAAGGTGCCGTACTCGGCGGTGAACCGCTCGGCCAGGTCCGCCGCCGCCGCGAGCTGCTCTTTCGACATCGGCAGGTACGAGTAGACGTCGAACGGCGCCGCGCTCGCGGTCGCCAGCGGTGTGCTGGACACCACGGCCGAGCTGGTCGCGCGGGCCGCCGGCGGCTCGGCGGGCTCCTGGTCGGGCGTGTCGGGCCACATCGTCAGGTAGATGCCGACCGCGGCGATGACCACGACGACGGCGGCGAAGGCCACCCCCCGCCTGTCACCTGGCTGCGCCATGTCTTAGTCCTTGTCGGGGTTGTTCGGCTTGAGCCAGAACGGCACGGAAGGGCTGTCACCTCCGGAGCCGCCGCCGTCGCGGCTGCTGCGCAGCCAGAGCGGGGGTGCCTCGGAGGTGCGGGAGGTCGGCTCGTCGGAGCCGAAGATCCTGGGACCTGGCGAGGTGCCGCCGCCCGACCTGCCGCCGCCGCCCGTACTGGACGAACCGCCGAACAGCCCGCCGCCGCCGGACCGCGACCCGTTGCCGCCGCCCGAACCACCCGACCGCGACCCGCCCGACCGCGACCCGCCGCCGCCGAACAGCCCGCCACCCGAGCCGCGCGAACGACCGCCGCCGCCCGAGCCGCCCGACCCGCCGGAGCCGCCGAAGCGGGAGCTGCGCGTGCCGCCGCCCGCGCTGCGGGTGCCGCCCGCGGAGCCGCCGCGCCTGGCCCAGCCGCCGCCGGACGCCCCGCCGAACCAGCCGCCCGACCCGGCCGCGGCGCCGGAGCCTCCCGAAGCGCCGTTCGTGGTCGGGCCGCCGACCCGGGGACCGCCCGCGGCGGGACCCCGCGTACGTCCCTGACCGCCGCCCAGGTTGAGCGGCGGCGCGGTGCCCCTGCGCGGCTCGGGAACGACGCGCCCGGCCGCCTTGCCGCCCTGCTGGTCGGTGTCGAGGGGAGCCGCCGTCGCCGGTACGCGGGTGCCGGAGGCCGTGCCCTCCCCTTCCTCCCCGCGTACGCGGACCTGCCCGGCCGCCATGGAGCCGGCCGCCGAGGCCGCCGCGCCCGTGCCGCTGACCGCGCTCGCCGCCCTGACGATGGGCTCGGCCTTGCGCAGCCCCCAGCGTCCGATCCTGGCCGAGGCGACCGGCGGCAGCACGCCCGCCGACCGCTCGAGCACCGGCGAGCTGGCCGCCTCGCCCAGCATGCGGGTGGTGACCGTGTGACCGCTCATCGAGGCGAACAGGTGCTGGAACGGCCGCCGGTAGAAGAACACCGCGATCGTCAGCAACGCCATGAACAGCACCTGCATGCCCCACGGCATGGCGGTGGAGATGATGAGCGCGTACCCGTAGATGAGCACGCTGAGCACGATGGTCAGCACGGCCTGCCGCAGCAGCGTGCCGATGAGCATCTCGACCCAGCGCATGGCGATGATGCGGCCGCTGCCCGGATGGACGCCGATCAACAGGAAGATCGGCCCGAGTATCAGGAGCAGCAGGAAGCCCACCTTGAGCACCAGCAGCGAGACCGCCACGAGGAAGATGAGCAGCCCGGCCACCAGCGCGGCGATGAACGCGCCCACGGCCACGCCGAGCCGGTTGGACCAGTCGCGTCCTGAGAAGGTGGCGTAGCGGGGGTCGTTGCGCAGCTTGTCGGCCAGTTCCGCGTATTCCGACTGGCGGGCTCCCACGTCGGGTGCCGCCTGCCCGGCGACGGCCTGCGGGACCGACTGCATCTCCAGCACCTTGCGGCCCCAGTCGCGCACGATGGGCTGCTGCGGGTCGGCGGTGCCGAACTGGCCCACCAGCCACGGCTTGCAGACCAGCGTGGACCACAGCGCGTCGGCGTTCTGGTCGACGCCCGGGGTGCCGGTCTGCGCGTAGCCGCCCGCCTTGACCTGCGCGTCGGCCTGGCCGGGCGGCTGCAGGCAGGACGCGCCGCCCGCGCCCGGCAGGCCGGCGAAGGCCGAGTTGACGACCTCGCCCGTCTTGTCGGTGACGACCTTGCCGAGGCCGGTGAAGTCGCCGGGCCGGCTGAAGAACCAGACGGCCACGGTGACCGCCAGCACCATCCAGATGACGCCCTCTGCGGTCGTGGTGGCGCGCTTGCGGATCAGGCCGTACCAGGCGAGCCAGATGGCGCCGAGGATGACGATCGGCCGGAGGAAGGGCCAGTACATGGCGTTGGACAGGTTCGTGACGATGTCGTCCACGACGTCCTTGATGGACTGGAGCGGTCCCTCGGTCGCCGCCGCCTGGTACGTCGTGATCGTCAGCCGGTCGACCGCCTTGGCCGCGGTGAAGATGCCGTTGGCCCACATGTTGCCCAGCACGGCCACGTAGTCGGAGCAGGTCAGCTCGTGCGTGTGCCAGAACTGGCCGCTCATGCCGAACTGGGCGTAGTTGGTGGTCGCCGCGGGCTGGGCGCCCTCGGGCACCGGCGGCTGGATGAGACCGTCGACGCCGCTGCCCACCATCTCGGGCGACAGCGGGCCCGACAGGTCACACGGGGCCGCCGCGACCGGCGTGGACACCGCCCCCAGCACGATCGGCACCATCAGGATGCCGGTGACGAGCGCGAGCGTCAGCGCGAGTCGTCGGGATAGCCGGATCTTCATGACCGTACCTCCTGCGCCCTGCCCACGCCCCCTTGAAGATCATCATGCCCGGCGCCGTCGGGTTTGTCGTGTGTCGGGTTCGTGTCGAGCCAGCGGAGAAGTTCCTCGGAGATCAGGTCTACTCCGATGCGGCCCGCCCTGCCATCCAGATCGCGGAATACGCATTCGCCGTTGCCCAGCGAGCGCAGCACTGCCTTGTGCTCCTCCGACGGCTCCACCCCGAGCAGGGACATGACGTGGTCCACCTCCACCCGTTCGGTGGACCTGAAGGCGAAGACCGACGACAGGCAGTTGGTCACCTGTTCGTTGAGCAGGTCTCCGGCGTTCTGCGAGACCAGGACGAGCGCCGTGTTGCGGGAGCGGCCCATCCTGCTCACCTCGGGCACCAGCTTGGCGCCCTCCGGCGTGGACGTGATCGCCCACGCCTCGTCCAGGAAGATCGCCTTGGGCGCGCGGCGGTCGAGCCCGTTCATCAGCCGGCGGGCGAACTGGGAGACCAGGTAGAGCAGGGCCACCGAGAGCCGCTGCTCGTAGGAGTAGTCCTCTCTGCCGGTGGTCACGTCGGGCAGCGTCAGGCCGCCCAGCGTGAACACCGTCGTCCACCCCTCGGTGTCGATCTGCTCGCCGCCCGACGGGTCGAAGCAGAGCCGCGCCAGGTGCATCTCCGACATCGAGCGCAGCACCGCGCCGAGGTTCTTCGACGCGGCGTCGTCGGCCCGCTCCAGGTAGTCGACGACCTTGCCGAGCGACGGGTCGGGGCCGTTGGAGACCGCCGCGACCGCCTGGATCATCGCCGACTCGCGCTCCTCCGACATGCGCGGCAGCAGCAGCCGCAGCGTCTCGGTGGCCATCGTCTTCTTCGCCGCGATGTCGTCGCCGAACGAGAACGGGTCGAGCAGACCCGGCGCCGCCGAACCGAGCGGGATCACCCTCGCCTTGCGCCCGCGCTTGTCCAGCAGCTGCACCAGCGACTCGGCGTCGCCCTTCGGGTCGATGACCGCGACCGTCACACCGCGCAACGCCATCTGGTAGATCATCAGCAGCGCCAGCGTGGTCTTGCCGCCGCCGGGCTCGCCGGTGATCGCGATGGCCGTCGGCCTGTTACGGGTCGCCGCCACCAGCGGGTCGAAGTGCACGATGCTGCGCGCCCTGCCGACCGTCTCCCCGATGTACGGCCCCAGCCAGCCCTCGCTGCCCTCGCCCAGCCGGTCGCCGAGATCGACCGTGGCCGTGGCCATGCCGCCCGCGATCGTGCGCAGCGGCTGCCGCTGGGCGTAGGCGTTGACCCTGACCTTCTCGCCCGGCAGCGCCTCGCAGAACAGCGAGAACTGGTCGCCCGTCGAGTTGACCACGTCGATGCCCATGTCGCGGTAGTGCTCCACCACCGCCTCCACCCGCTGCACGCAGATGTCCTCGGTGGGGGCCGAGATGATCAGGCGGTGCCAGCCGTACACGAAGGGCAGGCGCTCCTTGGTGATGCCGTGCTCCAGCATGCGGGCCGCGTCGATCTGCTCGGCCAGCGCCAGCGGCGCCTCCGCGCCCGCCTCCCTGATGTGGTGGTCCATGTCGCGGGCGTGCGCCAGCTTGCGCGCCACGTCCTTCGACGCCTTCACCGGCGGGATCAGCCGCATCCGCGAGGAGACCTCCACCGGGAACGGCAGCTGGTCCGCGAAGTGCATCCACGGCTCGCCGTCGGGGAACGGCATCAGGTCGGGGAAGCGCGCGAACGACAGGTGCGCGACGTACGAGTCGCCCTGGGGCTGCACGATCCGCAGCAGCGACCTGCCGTTGTGGATCTCCCCCTCGACCAGCGACTCGATCTCGCCCCTGCCCCAGCGTCGCCGCGGGCTCGCCGACGGCGGCGGATCACCGAGCGAGCCCGCCGCCGCGTGCTGGAACAGCCACGCCACCTCCGTCGAGGTGGCGTGCCTGGCGTAGAGGGCGCTCGACGCGAGCGCCCTGCCGAGCCGCTCGGCCGACTCGGTCCACCGGCCGATCTCACTTTCGGGTACGTGGTCGTCCTCCATGCCCAGCGTCTTCTCCGTCTTCTGGTAGAAGCCGAAGAGCTGGGAGAGCACGCCGCTGCCGAGCTGCTTGCCGCGCGGGCCCAGGCGGACCCCGAGATAGACCTCCTTGGTCCAGAAGTCCTTGGCCCAGACGTGCCGGTACATCTCCTCGAGGTAGTCGCGCCAGCCGGGGCCCTCGTCGGAGGTGGCGTTCAGCGCCATGGCCCACTCCGCCGCCGGATAGGTGCGGTGCGCCACCCGCAGGTGGACCTCGGCGTCGGGCATCCTGAT
The DNA here is from genome assembly GCF_040677005.1 of Nonomuraea sp. NPDC049421. Taxonomy (NCBI): domain Bacteria; kingdom Bacillati; phylum Actinomycetota; class Actinomycetes; order Streptosporangiales; family Streptosporangiaceae; genus Nonomuraea; species Nonomuraea sp. NPDC049421. Next base: position 181,651 of record NZ_JBFAQA010000016.1, on the reverse strand, counting down.
CGCGGCCAGCGCGATCGTGATGTTGGTGGCCAGCGCCTCGCGCTCCTCCGGCGTGACGAACTCGTAGCTGACCGTGGGAAGGCGGAAGTACGCCCATGCGCAGGTGTCCGTGAGCAGGATGCGGTCGTCGAAGTAGCGGACCGCGAGGCGCTGATGCGCTCGGGACGCCCTGCTCATGCCGCCCCCTCGGCGCATGAACGGGCCAGACCTGCTCGCTTGTTCACTTATCGCTCACCGATTCTCGTGCCCGGGGGGTCACTCGCCAACTCCTCTTCGCTCGGTCGTACGGTCTGCGCCGCGAAGCCCGCGACCACCACACCGGCGAGGGCGAGGTAGGCCCGCCGCCCGGCCGCGCGCAACTGCCCGGGATCGACCACCTCCGCGCCGCCAGGCGCCAGGTCGTCCTCCCAGGGGACCCTGACGATGGCCCGGCACCTGCCCCTGGCCACCGACTCCGCCTGCTCGACGTCGGTCATCGAACGCCTGCTGACGCCGTTGACCACCATCACCGCCCGCCTGCGCAGCTCCGCGCAGCCGTGCCCGTCGAGCCACTCGTACGTCATCGCCACCGCTTCCGGCGCCTCCTCGCTCGCCGGCACCACCAGGACGAGCTGGTCCGCGTACGGCAGCAACCTGGCCGCCAGCGCGGCGGCCGGGTCGATGACGGCCAGCTTGTAGTGGCGGTCGAGCAAACGCATGGATTCGCCGATCCGGCGGTCGGAGAAGAAGGACCGGTCCGCGAGCCGCTGCTCGGCGCCCGCGTCGGTGTCCGCGCTGATCACCTCGAGTCCCGAGGCGGTCCGCGTGGTGTATCCCCGCATCGTGAGGTAGCCGCTGACCCGGTCGAGACCCGACAGCAACGACGTCAGGGTCTCGGGGGTCTCCGGCTCGATCTTGCTGGTCAGGGTGCCGCCGCCGGTGCTCGCATCGACCGCCACCACCCTGTCGTCCCTGTATTGGGCGAAGGTGTGCCCCAGCATCAGCGCCGTCGTGCTCTGCCCCGCCCCACCGGTGCAGCCCAGCACGACGACCCTGCGGCTGCCGCCGAACACCGCGCGGGCCCGCGCCTCGTCCAGCTCCGACCCGTCGGTACGCACCCCGCCACCGCCGACGACGACCTGAGCGATCCGCCGCCATCCGCCGGAGTCGCGTCCCACGACGGACTCGACCCTCCGCACCCGCCCTTCGCCACGAGGCCCCGGCACCGGCACGTCAGCCGCCCGCCGCCCGGCCTCATCACCGTCACGCTCGGCCACGTCCCACCGAGGCAACCGCGCCGCCATCTCCCGCCCAGGCCGCGGCGAACCCGCCGCCTCGCTCGGACGCGCGGCGGCGGCCTCCTTGCGCTCCCGGCGCTCCCGGCCGAGCGGAATGACCTGCCCCTCGGCGGCCTCCGGCGCACCGGCAACGGCTGGGCCGCTCTCCGGAGCATCTGCGCCTGCCGGTTCGATCCGGGGCTCGTCCGCATCGGCCGCGGCCGGCTCCGGCTCCAGCTCCAGCTCCGGCTCGGGCTCCGGCTTCGGCTTCGGCTTCGGCTTCGGCGCAGACCTTTCCTCCTGAACGTGGCTTTCCTGCCCAGCAGCGGAAACCTCCTGAGGACCGTCGATCGACCGATCCTTGGAGGTGTCCTGCCGGTCGTCGACCTGCGGTTCGGCGTCGTCGCCAGTGTCCTCACCGCTCGCCTGGACGGTGTCCTGGGCTTTCCCGCCTGCGGTCGCGAGCTCGTCGGGCTCGGTGATGGGCATCTTGGGGAGCGGGCGGAGGTCGTCGGCCGCCTGCGGATCGGCGGCCGGGCGTGAGGCGGGCACCGGCGTCCCCGCCTCCGGCGCGGACGCCGTGGCCGATGACTCCGGCGAGGTGGCTTCCCTCTCGTCCGCCGGGGCACTCGTGCCGTCGGCCCGGGACGGAGTGGGGCCGGCCGGAAGGTCGTGGGCGGCCTCCGGGGCTCGGGTGGGGTGCTGGGTGCGGTCCTTCGCCTGCTCGTCGTCCTTACGGGGTGCGGGGCGCGGGGTGGGCTTGGTGTTCGGGTTGAACGGGGGCCAGACGCGGTGGGTGCCCGACAGCAGCAGACCGGGGGCGAGCCGGGGTGGCTGGCCCTTTCTATGCTGGTCGCGGGCGATCTCGTCCTCGTGCCGTGCGTCCTCCGGAGATCCACCGCCCTCGGCGCGCGAGGCCGCCTCGGCCCGCGCGTCCTCCCGCGCGTCCTCCCGCGCGTCCTCCCGCGCGTCCTCCCGCGCGTCCTCCCGCGCGTCCTCCCGTGCGTCGGCCCGTGCGTCGGCCCGTGCGTCGGCCCGTGCGTCGGCCCGTGCGTCGGCTCGGCCCGCCGACTCGGCCGGGGCGTCGGCGCTGGCCGCCAGCTTGCGCAGCCGCCGCAGCGCCTCGGTGTCGATCGGCTTGCCCGCCACGCCGCTCACCACACCTTCGGCGCCGTGGCCCTCGGTCACCTGACCGTCCGCGGCGCGGTCCACCCCGCGGTCGCTCGGCGCGGGGCTCTCCGACGCGGCGGGCTCGTCGGCCCTGGAGTCGGGGACGGCGGCGGGGTCCAGAGGCTCGTCGGCGGGAGTGGGGCGGCGGCGGGTGTCAGGACCCCCGTCCCGTACGTCGCCCCCGTCTCGTACGTCCGGGTGGAGGACGATGCGGTCGGTGGAGCTGCGGCGCGCGGTGCCGATGACCTCGTCCATGAGGGGCACAGGTTCCTGGCTGCGTCCAGAGCCGCCTGAGAGGCCCTCCTCGCGCCGTACGCCCCCGCCCGGGGCGCCGGTGCCCGCCGGCAGGGCCGGGGCTTTGAGAGCGGGCGCTGTACCCCTGCGGGACCCCCACCCCGTACGCCCGGACGCCGGCTCGGCGACGGGCGCCTGTGCGGCGGCGGCCGCCGCGGCGGCGACGGCGGGACGGACCTGCCGCGGCCCGGTGAGCTGACCCTCGCGGCGCCGCTGCGTCCTGCGTTCCTTGCGCGGCGCCTTGGCGGCCTTGGCGGCCTTGGCCGCCTTGGCCGCCTTGCCCGCCCGCGTGGCCTTGGTGGCCTTGACCCGCGCGGGCGCGGCCCGCCAGACCCGGCCGGAGAAGGCGACGACCTCGGGCTCGGACGAGGGCGCGAGGCGGTACCAGGCCTTGGGCTGCCCGAGGTAGCGCAGCTGGGACTCCAGCAGCTCGGTGAGCCGCTTGCCCTCGATGACGGGCCGGGTGGACAGCCACGTGACGATGCCGGGCGGCACCAGGAACAGCACGTGCCAGGGCATCTCCACCGGCACGCCGACCAGGACCAGCAGGAGGGACCACGGGACGAACACCCCGACGAACACGCCGATCCAGACGATGGGCAGCGGCATGGGCAGCCGTAGGTCGTACAGCTTGTAGAGCCGCTTCTCGATACGCCAGATGTTCGTATACGTGGGCAGGTCCAACGCGGTCCTCCTCTCCACCCGCTCGTACATGACCGCGGGAAAGCGGTCTCAACCCTTACTTGATGCCCAGTGCGCCCGCGATCGCCCTCGCCGTCACCTCGATGATGTTGGGAACGTAGAAGATCACTCCGATGGCCACGGCCAAGATCAGGAACTGCACGAAACGGGTGATCTCCCGCGTGAAGAGGAAGAACAGCGCCACCACGGAGACGACGACGAGGAACAGCGGGGCGAAGAACGCCCGCAGGAAGTTGGCGAGCCCCCCGGTGTCGATGCCCGTGGGAGTCGGCGTGGGCGTCATCTCCATCAAGGTGAGCAATATGGTCTTCAAGGTCACTTCTTGTCCTCCCGGGGGGTACCGTTCAGCAGCGCGGCCGTGCGTCTATCCAACGGACCGGCCGCCGCCGCGGATGTCGGCGACGAACCATTTGTCGCCCTGCTTCTCGACGGTCAGCCGGTAGGCCTGCTCGAGCGTGCCGCCGACCACGGCCGGGTCGGTGGTATCGGGAGATGGCGATGGGGCACCGCTCTGCACGGCCCACACCACGACCGCCTGGATCTCTCTTGTGGCACCCCCCACAGGCACCACGACTTCCTTGAGCTGCGAGAAGGTGAACGTGCCGCCGAAGCTGGGCAGGCTCTTGCCGGCGGCGACGTAGCGCTGCAGCCCGGCGGAGTCGCCGGACGCGTATTCCTTGAAGAAGCCTTCGAGCTGCGGCTTCAGCTCCGCGGCCGCGGCGTCGTCCGTCTCGGGCGCGGCGACCTGGGGCAGGTCGGCGGGAGCGGGAGCGGGCAGGATGGCGGGACGGCCCGAGACCACGAAGCGCCCGGCGTCGTCGCCGGAGAAGTAGACGGGCACGGTGAGGATCATGCGCTTGGGCCCCGACTGGAAGGCCACGCTGACCACGGCGTTCTGGGCGTCGGTGACCTCGACGTCGTACGGCTGGATCGCGACGGCGGCCAGCTTGCCGTAGCCGTCCCAGCCCATCTGCTGGTCCATGCCCGCCGCGAGGAATGCGGCGAGCTTGCCCGACCTGCTCGCCGCGTCTTCCGGGCTGAAATTGAGATAGACCCCGGCGAACTGGGCGGCGAATGCCATGCCACGCTCGGTCGGGAATCCATGGTCGGCCTGCACGGCGCCATTGGGCGTCGCAGGCTCTTGCTGGGTAAACCGCTCAAATGGGGCACGAATCCCATTCACCACGATAACCACAATAAGCGCCCAGAGAATGACGCGGCCGGTCCATACCAGCCAGCGTCCGCCGCCACCCGACCAGCCGCCACGCCGCGGCCGGCGCGGCGGCGGCGCGTCGAAGTCAGCCGTGTCAAGGGTTGCGGAAAGCCCGGGGCCGTCAGCGATCCGAGGATCGTGGACGGTAGACCTACGAGCCATCACGCCTCCGCTCGCGCCGATCCCCCCGGCTGGCGCGGTGTCGTCCGTTGCCGATCCCCATCATCCGCGGTGAAGTAGCCACCCTATCCGGTCTCCGCCATTGTTCCAGGAAAGCCACGCCCATGCTGCGGCATGACCGTCCACACGGCAAACCGGGCCCGTATGACAGGCCACAGTGCCGATTCCTGTCAGTTCCCGGTGGAAACAGCTTTTGACCAGGCCAGACGCCTAAAATCGGGTAGCGCGGCGGCCACGGATTCCTGTCCAAAACAGGCATGGACTGTCCCGACCTGCGGAATCGGCATGGCTCGCGCGCCGGAGGTCACGGCCGGGCAGGATGGAGACCTGTGCTCAGGCGGGCTCGGGGTCCTGGTGCGCCCGTGCCTGGCGCCTGCTGTGGAGATCGACGACGGTCGGTCGCACCGATCGTTCGAGCGAGTGGCGCAGATCGGCCAGCATCTCGGCGGGCTCGCGCTCGCGCATGCGGGTGGCCATCTCGTTGCGCTCGTCCACCTTCCTGCGGAGGTACTCCTCGCGGTTGACGCGCAGGCCGTACATCAGCTCGACCCTGATGAGGGCGAGCTCCTCCTCCAGGCTGATGCCGGTGAGGGTGGGCGCCGGGCGTCGTTTCCGGATGATGCGACGGATCATGAGGGCCTCCCGAGTCAGCGTGAACGCCGTGACGATTCGACGCGCGGGGGCCCAAAATGGTTGACGCATCAGTTGTCCCGGCGGCAAGCGATCGACGGCCGCCGGGAATGAGCACGCCAGGCGGGCCGCACCGCCGTCCGCCGTCGGTAACCTACCGCAAGCGAAGATCACCGAGCGTGATTGACGGACGGCGGGGCGCTCAGACGTTGAAGCGGAACTCCACGACGTCGCCGTCGCGCATGACGTAGTCCTTGCCCTCGATCCTGGCCTTGCCGGCCGAGCGGGCGCTGGCGATGGAGCCGGCCTCCACCAGGTCGTCGAACGAGACCACCTCGGCCTTGATGAAGCCGCGCTGGAAGTCGGTGTGGATCACGCCGGCCGCCTCTGGCGCGGTGGCGCCCTTGCGGATCGTCCAGGCCCTGGTCTCCTTCGGGCCGGCCGTCAGGTAGGTCTGCAGGCCGAGCGTCTCGAAGCCGACCCTGGCGAGCTGGCGCAGCCCCGACTCCTCCTGGCCGACCGACTGCAGCAGCTCCAGCGCCTCCTCCTCGTCGAGCTCGACCAGCTCGGACTCGATCTTGGCGTCGAGGAACACCGCCTCGGCGGGCGCCACCAGCGTGGACAGCTGCTCCCTGAGCGCGGTGTCGGTCAGCTCGTCGGCGTCGAGGTTGAAGACGTACAGGAACGGCTTGGCGGTGAGCAGGTGGAGCTCGCGCAGCTCGTCGCGGTCGAGACCGCTCTCGAAGATGGTCTTGCCGGTCTCCAGGACGGCCAGCGCGGCCTCCGCGGCCTCCAGCGCGGCCTTCTTGTCCTTGTTGTTGCGTGCCTCCTTCTGCAGGCGCGGCACGGCCTTCTCCACCGTCTGCAGGTCGGCCATGATCAGCTCGGTGTTGATGGTCTCGATGTCGCGCTTGGGGGAGATCTCACCGTCGACGTGGGTCACGTCGGGGTCGCTGAAGACCCGGATGACCTGGCAGATCGCGTCGGTGTCGCGGATGTTGGCGAGGAACTGGTTGCCCCGGCCCTGGCCCTCGGACGCGCCCTTGACCAGGCCCGCGATGTCGACGAACTCGACCTTGGCGGGCAGGATGCGGGCCGAGCCGAAGATCTCGGCCAGCACGGGCAGCCGGTCGTCGGGCACGCCGACGATGCCGACGTTGGGCTCGATGGTGGCGAACGGGTAGTTGGCCGCGAGCGCGTTGCCGGTCTTGGTCAGCGCGTTGAACAGCGTGGACTTGCCGACGTTGGGCAAACCGACGATGCCGATGGACAGACTCATCGGAGCGGCTCCGTCTCTCGCGGAAGTCTCTGACTGCTGGTTGTCGCCTCGCTGCGCTCGTTCACGGTCAGCGAGTTTACTGGCTGGCGACGTACAGACAGGTAACCGGACGATAGCCGCCGTCGGCGCGGAGGTAGCGGCGCGCGCGCTTCGGGCAGTCGCCGGGCGAGGACGTGAACGCGAGCACCTTCGCCCAGGCGTGCGGCGCGTCGCAGGGCACGCGGGTGAGTGCGGACCTGGCGGTCACGTCAGCGGGCGGCTCGGCCACGCAGGCGCCTTCGTCGAGCACCTGACCGCCCCGGCCGAGGCAGAGGACCTGGGCGCCGGCCTGGAGGGTGTCGAGGGTGCCGTCAGGGCAGGTCTCGGGGGCGGGGGCGAGCGCGAGTGCCCGGCCGTACCAGCCGGAGCCGGCGCAGGGGTGCTCGCGGCCGTCCAGCGAGACGCAGTCGCCTGGCCTGAGCAGGCCGCCGCCTCCGCCGGGCGCGCCCGGGTGAGGTTCGAGGAAGTTGCGTACGCACGCCGTCCTGCCCTCCCCCACCCGCAGCACGTCGTCGGTGTCCACCGGGCACTCGCCCGGTCCGGGCGGGTCGGAGGCCAGCGCCACCACCTCGGACCGGCCGCCGTTGCACGCGGTGAGCGCGTAGTCGGCCGTCACGCACGCGCCGGGCGACCAGCGCAGCACGGGACGCGGCGGCCCGGTCTCGCGTACGCCTGTCTGCGAGCCCGCGATGACGGCCCCGGCCAGCGCGATCAGCGTGAGCGCCAGGGCGCCGCAGGCGGCGGCCATCTTCGGGAGCGTGTTCATCCCTGTACTCTGCGTGACCGTCGATGGACCGCACAAGCGGAACGCCCAAGCGTGTCGGGAAGAAGCGCGGCCCCAAGTTTTGCCATCATCGCTGGAGTGGACGTCGTCTCGCTTGTCATCGGTCTGGCCGTCGGGTTGCTCGTCGGGTTCCTCGTCGCGCGGACGCGGGCGGCGGTGCGGGTCGCCGAGGCGGACGCCAGGGCGAAGGCGTCCGCGGAGAAGCTCGTCTACGTCGAGGAGCAGCTCGCCGAGCGGTTCCAGGCGCTGTCCACGCGGGCGCTCGACGTCAACAACATCCGCTTCCTCGAACTCGCCGAGACCCGTCTGGCCGCCACCCGCGCCGAGGCGGCCGGCGATCTCGACCAGCGCAGGCAGGCCGTCGAGCACCTGGTCGAGCCGCTGAAGGACGCGCTCGCCCGGGTCGAGGAGCAGCTGCGCGACACCGAGACGGGCCAGAAGGTGGCGCGGGCCGAGCTGGCCAAGCAGATGGAGTTCGTCAGGCAGAGCAACGAGCAGCTGCGCTCGCAGACGACGGCGCTGGTCAGGGCGCTGCAGCGGCCCGAGGCGCGGGGGCGGTGGGGCGAGCTGCAGCTGCGCAGGGTCGCCGAGATCGCCGGGATGCAGCGCTTCTGCGACTTCGACGAGCAGGTCACCGAGGGCTCCATGCGGCCCGACATGGTCGTCAGGCTCGCCGGCGGCAAGAACATCGTGGTCGACTCCAAGGTGTCGCTGGCGGCCTATCTGGAGGCGGCAGAGGCGTCCGACGAGTCGCTCGCGTCCGTCCGGCTCGACGCCCACGCCAGGCACGTACGCGAGCACATCGACCGGCTGGCGGCCAAGGCGTACTGGCAGGGGTTCAACCCGTCGCCGGAGTTCGTGGTGCTGTTCATCCCCGGGGAGGCGTTCCTCGCGCCGGCGCTCGAACGCGACCCAGGGCTGCTGGAGTACGCGATGACCCGCCGGGTGCACATCGCCACCCCGACCACGCTCATCACCATGCTGCGCACCGCGCACTACGCCTGGCAGCAGGCGGCGCTCAGCGAGAACGCGCGCACGGTGTTCGAGCTGGGCAAGGAACTGTACGAGCGGCTGTCGTCGCTGGGCAGGAACGTCGAGTCGCTCGGCCGGGCGCTGACGCGGACCGTGGAGGCGTACAACAAGTCGGTCGGATCTCTCGAAAGCCGCGTCCTGGTCACCGCGCGCAAACTCAACGATCTGGGCGTGGTCGAGGGCGAACTCGACGCCCCGGAGATGCTCGAAGGGCTGCCCAGGCCTTTGGCCTCCCCCGAACTGCTCGAAACCGCATCTCTGATAACCCACGCGAACGGTAAGTTGGCCAACGGGTCGCAGTAAATGGGGGTGGGCCACGTGGGTGAGAAGGGCAGGCGTTCTGCCGTCAGGCTGACGGCTCGCGGTGCCATCGCGCTCGCCCTGGTCGCCACCCTGGCGGGCTATGTGCTCGCCGCCCTGCTCGACGTCGAACACGTCGTGGGGGCCGCGTTCGTGCTCGCCAGCACGCTCGGCGTGCTGCTGGTCAACCGGCGCGAGCTGCTGTCGCTGGTGGTGACGCCGCCGCTGGTGTTCTTCTGCGCCACGCTGTTCGTCGAGCTCGGGCGGGCGTTCGGGTCGGTGTCGATCGTGCAGTCCCTGGCGCTCGGCCTCTACACGTCGATGACGCGCGGCGCGCCCTGGCTGTTCGCCGGCTCGGCCATCGTGCTCGCCGTGGCCTGGCGGCGCGGCCTGCGCGACAACGTGCGCGAGCTGCGCGAAGAACTGAAGGCGGGCGCGGAGGCCGCGCGCCCGCGCCAGTCGTTCGTGCCCGAGCCCGAGGGGTACTTCGAGCCCAAGGTGTACGGCACCCCGCGCGGCGAGGACTAAGAGACCCGCAGGTCCTTGCGCAGCTCGTGGGGCAGCGCGAAGCGCATGCTCTCCTGCACCGGCTCGACCTCGGTCACGTCGCCGAACCCGTGGCCGGCCAGCCGCGCGAGCACCTCCTGCACCAGCTCGTCCGGCACCGACGCACCGCTCGTGACGCCCACCGTGGTGACGCCGTCGAGCCACTCGTCGCGGATGAAGTCGGCGTTGTCGACGAGGTACGACGCCTGCGCGCCGTAGTCCTTCGCCACCTCCACCAGCCGCTTGGAGTTGGAGGAGTTGTCGGAGCCGACGACGATGACCAGCTCGGCCTCGGCCGCGATCTCCTTCACCGCGACCTGCCGGTTTTGGGTCGCGTAGCAGATGTCGTCGCTCGGCGGGTCGAGCAGGTTGGGGAAACGCTGCTTGAGCCGGGACACGGTCTCGGTGGTCTCGTCGACCGACAGCGTGGTCTGCGACAGCCACACCAGCTTGCTCGGGTCCTTCACCTCGACCTGGTCGACCGCGTCGAGGCCGTCGATGAGCCTGATGTGCTCGGGCGCCTCACCCGACGTGCCCTCGACCTCCTCGTGGCCCTCGTGGCCGATCAGCAGGATCTCGTAGTCGTCCTTGGCGAACCGCTTGGCCTCGTTGTGCACCTTCGTCACCAGCGGGCAGGTGGCGTCGATCGTGCGCAGGTTGCGCTGCCTGGCCTCCTCGTGCACCGCGGGCGAGACGCCGTGGGCCGAGAAGACCACGATCTGGCCCTCCGGCACCTCCTCGGTCTCGTCGACGAAGATGGCGCCCCTGGCCTCAAGGGTCTTCACCACGTGCGTGTTGTGGACGATCTGCTTGCGGACGTAGACCGGCGCGCCGTACTGCTCCAGCGCCTTCTCGACCGCGACGACGGCTCGATCGACTCCGGCGCAGTAGCCCCGTGGCTTGGCTACGAGGACTCGGCGGGAAGTGGGGGTCTGGGGCTCCATACTTCTTATGCTACGTGGAGCGGCCGATCGGCCTGCGCGTGCGGGCCCGCCCGCGGTGCGCCAGACTGGCCGTCCAAAACTGACCTCCCAGGGAGACGTACATGTCCTTCAGCGACGTGCTACGCAACATCGCTAAAACCGTCACCAACAAGGACGAGCTCAAAGAGAAGGCCAAGGACCTGCCGCTGCTCGTCGTCCAGACCACCTTGAGCGCCGCCGGGCAGGCGCTGCTGCTCGTCGATCGCATGAAGAACTCGATCAAGGGGCTGGGCGGCAAGGAGGAGCGCGAGGAGGAGGAGCACGACTCCCGCCCCTCCGCCGCCGAGCAGGTCGCCGCCAAGCCCGCCGAGACCGGGGACGACGACAAGCCGGCCCGCAAGGAGCCGGTCATCTTCGCGCCGCGGCCCGAGCCGAACGGCGTCGCCAAGACCAAGCCCGACCCGGTCATCTTCGCCCCCACCAAGACCGACGAGCCCAAGCCCGCCGCCGCTCCCGAGCCCACCGCGCCCGCCGCCGCCGAGCCGAAGACCGCCGAGCCGAAGGCCGCCGAGGTCGCCACCGAAGCGCCCGCCGCCGAGTCCGCTCCCGAGGCCGCTGCGCCGGTGGTCGCGCCAGCCGCGCCCAAGGCCGTGGCCGAACCCGCCGTCGAAGAGCCCGCTGAGAAGCCGGTCAAGAGCAAGGCCGCCAAGACCTCCAAGGCCGCCAAGCCGAAGGCGACCGAGTCGAAGGCCGCTGAGCCGGTCGCGGCGCCCGAGCCCGCCGCGGCGACCGAGGAGCCCGCGCCGGCGCCCGAGCCCGCCGCCGCTCCCGAGCCGGCCGCCTCCCCCGCCAAGGTGGACATGACCGAGCCGCTGCCGGGCTACGGGCAGCTCACCGTCGCGTCCCTGCGTGCCAGGATGCGCGGCAAGACGGCCGAGCAGATCGGCGACTACCTGGCGTACGAGAAGGCGACGACGGCGCGTCCCGAGGTCATCAAGATGTTCGAGAACCGCCTCGCCAAGCTCCAGGCCGCGGAGTAACCCCTCCAGGACCCCGTAGTCTTCCGAGCATGACCTCGAAGACCTCGCCCGAGTCTCCCCTGCCGATCCGCACGGTCCTGCAGATGGTGGGCGGCTGGATCGGCAGACTCGGCACGGTCTGGGTCGAGGGCGAGATCACCGACCTGAGCGCGCGCGGCGGCACGGTGTTCCTGACCCTGCGCGACCCGATCGCCAACGTGTCCGCCAGGGTCACCGCGCCACGCGGCGTCTACGAGGCCACGGTGCCGCGGCCGGCCAACGGCTCGCGAGTGGTGCTGCACGTCAAGCCCGACTTCTGGGTCAACAGGGGCTCGTTCGCCTTCACCGCGCTGGAGATGCGCCCCGTCGGGGTGGGCGAGATGCTGGTCAGGCTGGAGCGGCTGCGGCAGTTGCTGGCCGCCGAGGGTCTGTTCAACGCCGACAGGAAGCGGCGGCTGCCGTTCCTGCCCGGCACGATCGGGCTGATCTGCGGGCGCGAGTCGGCGGCCGAGCGCGACGTGCTGGAGAACTCCCGGCGGCGCTGGCCGGCGGTGACGTTCAAAGTCGAGGAAGTCGCCGTGCAGGGGCCGTACGCGGTGGGCGAGGTGACCGAGGCGCTGCGCAAGCTCGACGCCGACTCCTCGGTCGAGGTCATCGTGATCGCCCGGGGCGGCGGCTCGCTCGAGGATCTGCTGCCGTTCTCCGACGAGACGCTGGTACGCGCCGTGTCCGCCTGCCGCACCCCCGTGGTCAGCGCGATCGGCCACGAGCAGGACAGCCCGCTGCTCGACCTGGTGGCCGACGTACGCGCCTCGACGCCCACCGACGCCGCCAAGAAGGTGGTGCCCGACGTGGGCGAGCAGCTGTCGCTGGTACGCCAGTTGCGCGACCGTGGCCGCCGGGTGATGAGCGGCTGGCTCGACCGCGAGATGTCCTGGCTGACCTCCGTACGCTCCCGGCCGTCGCTCGCCGACCCCGTACGCGAGCTGGAGCGCCGCGCCGAGCAGGCGGAGGCGCTGCGCGACCGGGCCAGGCGGTCGTTGTCGAGCTCGCTCGACCGGGCCGCCGACGACCTGGCCCATCTGCGGGCCCGGCTGATCTCCCTGTCCCCCGCCGCGACGCTCGAACGCGGCTACGCGATCGTCCAGCACCCGTCGGGCGACGTCGTCCGCCTGGCCAAGGACGTCGCACCCGGCTCCCGCCTGACGATCCGGCTGAGCGACGACCGCCTGAACGTCCGCGCGGAGGAAGCCGGCTGACCTCAGCGCATGACCGACTCGGCCAGCAAGGTCAGTCCCGCCTTGATGTCGCCGACCGTCATGCCGCGTTCGTGGCGCTGGTAGGCCATCAGGCAGGCGCCTACGGAGGCGAGCAGCGCGTCGGCCAGGTAGGCCGTGGGCGTGCCCGGCCGCACCTGGGTCAGCAGCGCGGCCAGGTGGACGTGGTGCAGCCCGTACGGGCCCATGCCGACGTTCGCCTTGCGGCTGCGCTCCAGCATCACGTACAGGTCCTCCTGGGCCACGATGCGGTCCACGAGGGCGTGCAGGAAGGCGATCACCCGCTCCTCGGGCGGCGCGCCGGGGCCCAGCGGTGGCGGGCCGGCGAGGAACGCCTCCTGGAAGCGTCGCTCGTGCTCGTCCAGCAGGGCCATGAGCAGGCCCGTACGGTCGCCGAAGCGCCGGTAGACCGTGCCCACGCCGACCCCCGCCGCGCGGGCCACCTCGTCGAGCGACAGGCCGTCGGTGCCGTGCTCGCTGATCATCCTGGCCGCCACGTCGAGGATCTTGCGCCGGTTGCGTACGGCGTCGGCTCGCTCCGGCTGCGGCTGGCCGATGACGGGCAGAAGGCGACGTTCCCACACGGGGTCGAGCATACCGATGACAAGCGGAGAGAATTCCGGTTAGGCTGCCCCAAGCGGAGAATTCTCCGATTAGTGGGACGAGGAGCCGAGAATCGTGAACGACTTCAACGCGAAGATCATCGAGGAGTTCCGGGCCAATGAGGGCCGGGTCGGTGGCATGTTCGAGGGCCAGCCGCTGCTGCTGCTCACCACCAAGGGCGCCAAGAGCGGCAGGGACGTCACCACGCCCGTGGTGTACCTGGCCGACGGCGACCGCTACGTCGTCATCGCCTCCAACGGCGGCGCCGACAACAACCCCGCCTGGTATCACAACCTCCGCGCCACCCCGGAGGCCACCATCGAGGTGGGCAAGGAGACCTTCGTGACCAAAGCGGACTTCGTGAACGACGAGGAACGCGACCGCCTCTACGCCCGCATGGTCGAGCAGGCCCCCGGCTTCGCCGAGTACGAAAAGAAGACCACCCGCCGCATCCCGGTCATAGCCCTCACCCGCACCGCCGCCTGAAAGCGGGGGGTCGGACGGGATGCCCGGCGCCGGGGGGTTGGGGGTTAGAAGGGGGTGTCGTCGGACGTGGTGGGGTCGGTGCGGCGGGCCATGGCGGCGGCGAGTTTGACGCGGGCGCCCTGCAGCCACTCCTCGCAGACGGCCGCCAGCTTCTCCCCCCGCTCCCACAGCTCGATCGACTGCTCCAGCGTCAGCCCGCCGGTCTCCAGCCGCCGCACCACCTCGGTGAGCTCTTCGCGGGCCTGCTCGTAGGAGAGTGTCTTCTCGCCCGCGGGCGCCTTCTCGTCTGCCACGCCGTCCAGCCTAGACGCGCCGGCGCCCGTGCTCAGCCTTTGGGCCGCTGCTGGAGGCGGCCGGCGAGGTCGGCGAGTTCGGGCCAGTCGGCGGTGCCGGTGACGACGAGCGTGACGTCGGGCAGGACGCGGACGAGCGAGCGCTGGTTCTTGTCCTCGCGGAAGCGCTGCTCCCAGGCGACGCCGCCGATCTGCTGGGTGCCGACGGCCTTGTCGCTGTTGGCCATGCGGCTGGCGAACCCGGCGGCGGGCTGCTCGTCGCTCTGCGCGAACATCGCGTGCTCGCGCTCGGCGGTGGCGTAGCCGAGGTAGAGGACCTTGGCGCCGTTCTCGCCGTCGGCGATCCTGTTGCTGTTGGGGACCCACCCGGGCGGGTCCTGCTGCGGCGCCCACACACCGTACGGCACGCCGTGGCCGAAGTTGGCGACGGTGATGGTGTAGTCGAGCCGCGGAATGTGCTCATCGCGGCTCTGCGGGGTGACCAGCAGGAAGAGCCCGGCCCCCGCGAGGCAGACGAAGAGGGCTACCGCGTAGCCGTAGAGACCTTGGGTGAACCGTCGCACACTTGGCGAGGTTACCCGTTGGAGTGGCCGGTCGCGGAAGTGGCCGGGCGGATGCCGCCGATGATGGCGAGAACATCCTCGGCCAGGCCGCGGTTGTCGGTGAGGACGATCTCGGAGACGGCCGCGGCGAGCGCGCCGGTGATCACCACGACGAGCGCGCGGTCGTCCTCGAAGAGCGCGGCGTTGCGCTGCGCCCACGTACGTAGCCGGTCCCGCATGATGACGTCGAACCCGGGCGGCCCGTCACCGCGCAGGAACAGCGCGGCCAGTTCGCGCTCCTCAAGGCACCCGTCCAGGTACGCGCGCGCGGCACGCACGAACACCCCCATGGGGTCGCTCTCACCGGCGGCGCGGGCCGCGCGGGCCGCCTCCTTGGTGCGCTGGGTCTGCCTGGCCTGGAACTCCTCCCACAGCGTGAGATAGAGGTCGGCCTTGCCGGAGAAGTGGTGGTAGAGGCTGCCGACGCTGGCCTCGGCCCGGGCGACCACGTCGGTCACGCCGGCCTCGGCGAACCCCTTGGAGACGAAGACCTCGCGGGCGGCGGCGAGCAGTGAGCTGCGGGTGGCCGCGCCGCGCTCGGACGTACGGGGCTGGGTGGCGACGGCCCCGTCGCTGCTCGCGTCGGCGGGAACGTCGCCGTCGACGTCGCTGTCCACTTCGCTCATCAGGGATCTCCTCCACGGCGGGGGCGCCACGCACCATGTTGGAGGCGCGATCCCCGGCGCGCACAGCGTATGGCACAAAATCCACGCACCATTTGCAGATTATCCCCCTCCGACCGGGAATAGACCGGCAACTACGATCGAGGGAGACGTCCCCACGAGGAGGCCAGCCATCATGTCCGACCAGACTTCCGTGCCGCCGGCGCTCGCCACCAGCGAGCACGCCCCTGATCGCAACCTGGCGCTGGAACTCGTCCGCGTCACGGAGGCGGCCGCGATGGCGGCGGCCCGGTGGGTCGGCCGTGGCGACAAGAACGGTGCGGACGGCGCCGCCGTCAACGCCATGCGCCAGCTCATCAGCACGGTCTCCATGAACGGCGTGGTCGTCATCGGCGAGGGCGAGAAGGACCACGCGCCGATGCTCTACAACGGCGAACAGGTGGGCGACGGCAGCGGCCCCGACTGCGACGTGGCGGTCGACCCGATCGACGGCACCCGGCTGACCGCGCTCGGCATGCCGGACGCGGTGTCGGTGATCGCGGTGAGCGAGCGCGGCTCGATGTACGACCCGTCGGCCGTCTTCTACATGGAGAAGCTGGTCACCGGCCCCGAGGCGGCCGACGTGGTGGACATCGAGGCCCCGGTCGCGGTCAACATCGACGCGGTGGCCAGGGCCAAGCACTGCTCGCCCTCCGACGTGACCGTGGTCGTGCTCGACCGGCCGCGCCACGAGCGGCTGGTCAAGGAGATCAGGGAGACGGGCGCGCGGATCAAGTTCATCACCGACGGCGACGTGGCCGGCGCGATCATGGCGGCCCGCCAGGGCACCGGCATCGACCTGATGCTGGGCATCGGCGGCACGCCCGAGGGCATCGTGGCGGCGTGCGCGCTCAAGTGCCTGGGCGGCGTCATCCAGGGCAGGCTGTGGCCGCGCGACGACGCCGAGCGCTCCCGCGCCGTGGACGCGGGTCACGACCTGAGCCAGGTGCTCACCACGAACGACCTGGTGAAGTCCGACGACGTGTTCTTCGCGGCGACGGGCATCACGCAGGGCGAGCTGATGCAGGGCGTACGGTTCCGCGCCGGCTCGGCGGTCACGCAGTCACTGGTGATGCGCGGGCGGTCGGGCACGATCAGGAAGATCGAGAGCGAGCACCAGCTGTGGAAGCTGCGGGCGTACAGCGCGATCAACTTCGACACCGCCGGCTGAGGCTGTCACAACGCTTCAGCGGCGGCGCTTGCGGCGCGGTGGCTCCTTGACCTTGACCTCGCCCGCGAAGTTCGTGGTGCGCACCTCGACGACCGGCGCGCCCGGCTCGGTGGGCTGCTTGGTCAGTCGGACGGTCTTGTCCTTCGCCACCCTGATCACCTCGAGCCCCTCGGGCACGTGGATCTCCAGCCCGCCGAAGACGAGGGTGGCGTTGATGATGATCCGGCGGTTCTGCAGGATGGCGTCGCGGAAGTCGAGCTTGGTGGTGCCGAACATGGCGGTCACGCCCAGCTCGGCGGGCACCACCCAGCGCCCGCCGCGCTTCTCCTGCTTGAAGATCGCGGAGACGGGCCGCCCGTCGAGGTTGAGCGGCTGCTGGTCGGGCGGCAGCAGGTCGGTGGTGAGCTCGGCCAGCTCGCCGAGCGTGCGCGCGGAGTAGAGCACGCCGAGCCGCTCTTCGAGCTCGTCGAGCATGAGCCGGCCGTCGGCGTGGGCGTCCTGGAGCACCTGGGCGATGCGTTCGCGGTCGGCGTCGGAGGCGCGCAGCTCGTGCGGCTGCGGCATGTCGCCCGATGGCTGCGGCCGGCGGGCGGAGACCCACTCCTCGGCCAGCCGCTCTCCGACTTCCTGCAGCTTCGGCAACCACGAGCCCGCGCGTTCGTTCACATCTCCGACGATATCCGGCGGTCGGCGGATTCGCTCGTCCCCGGAGGTGAGGTGTCCGAGGATCCCGACGAACGGCGGCGTGCCGCGCGTGTCCCGTTTTCTCCGCCGATGACGCGGAATCCAGGCGTCCGTACGGCCGTTGATCCGCTTAAAGGGAGGCGTACGTGCATCGACCGGCGCGGTGGGGACTCGGCGCGGCAGGCGCCGGCATAGCGGTGATCATCGGCTTGGAGATCTCCAGCCTGGACGAGATGGATCCGTTCCGCCGGACCATCAGCGAGCACGGGCTGGGGCCCGGCGGCTGGGTCTTCGGCCTCGGCGTGGGCTTGTTGGCGGCGGGGTCGCTGGCCATCGGCGTGTCGCTGGCCAGGAAGAAGCTGGCCGGGGTGCTCGGCACCATCGCGCTGATGGGGTGGAGCCTGGGGTTGTTCGTGACGGCCTGGTTCGAGAAGCACGACTGGTCGGTGGGGCCGAGCATGAGCGGCAGCATCCACCGGGTGGGCAGCTTCGTGGCCTTCCTCAGCCTGCCGCTGGCCGCGCTGCTGATCGCCAGGCCGTGGCACCGCCAGCGGTCGCGGGCGACTTTGGTGGCGTTCGGGTTCGGGGTGTGCTCGCTGCTGTGGGTGGCGGGCATCGGCACGATGATGTTCATCGCGTCCGCCGAGGGGCTGCCGTGGTATCGCGTCATGCCGTTGGGGCTGGTGGAGCGGGGTCTGGCCGTGACGGAGGTGGCGGCGCTGCTGGCGCTCGGGGTGTGGGCGGCGGCGGGACGGATCGACGTACGGGGGCGGGAGGAGCGGCCGGGCGGCGTGACGGTGGAGACCTCGACGTGAACGTGCCGATCTCGTGCTGGTGGTGGGCCGGGGCAGCCGCTAACCTGACTCCGCCTCACGTTTGACTCCCCCCACCAGGAGGCCGCCGTGCCGTCCTCACGTGATCGCCAGGCCCGCATCGCCACGTACGTCGTCTACGGCGTCCAGGGCCTGTCCTTCGCCTCGCTGCTCATCCAGGTCGCGAACCTGCAGTCCAAGCACGGCCTCGACGAGGGCAGCCTGACGTTGCTGCTGCTCATCGTGCCCGTGTTCGCGGGCGCGGGCAGCGTGGCGGCCGGAGCGTTCGCCGCCCGCCGGGGCAGCAGGCTGCTGCTGCGCGTCGCGCAGCCGGCCGTGGCCGCCGCCGTGGTGCTGGCCGGGCTCGCCCCGAACGTGCCGCTGCTGGTGCCGGTGCTGCTGCTGTTCGGGGTCGCCGTGGGCGCGGTGGACGCGGGCATGAACATGCAGGGCGTGGCGGTCGAGCGCCGGTACGGCATACAGGTGCTCAACGGCTTCCACTGCGTGTGGAGCGTGCTCAGCATGCTCGGCGCGCTGTGGGCGTCGGCGGCGGCCGACCTGCCGCTGCCGGTCGTCATGGGCGCGCCCATGGTGTTCGCGCTGGCCGGCTCGCTGTACGCGGGACGGCACCTGTGCGGCCCCGCCGAGGAGAAGGTGGAGACGCCCGCGGAGACGGTCGCCGGCCGCTTCCCCTGGCGGCCGATCATCCCGCTCTGCCTGGCCATGGGCTTCCTGTACGTCGGCGACGCGGCCGTCTCCAACTTCAACACCGTGTTCATGAAGGATGTGCTGGAGGCCGGTCCCCGGGTGATCCCGCTGGCCTACGTCGCCTACCAGGCGACCACGCTGGCCGTCCGCCTCGCCGGTGACCTGGCCGTGCGCCGCTACGGGCCGGCCGCCATCGTCAGGATCGGCGGGGCGATCGCCACGATCGGGTTCCTCGGCGTCGTGCTGGCGCCCAACCAGCCGCTCGGCATCGTCGCGTTCGGCCTGACCGGGGTGGGGCTGTCGGTGGTGGCGCCGCAGTCGTTCTCGGCGGCCGGGCGGCTCGACCCGGCGGGCACCGGCGTCGCCATCGCCCGGGTGAACCTCTTCAACTACGTCGGGTTCATCGTGGGCGCGGCGCTCGTGGGCGGGATCGCGGACGCCATGGACATGCGGGTGGCGTTCGCCGCGCCGCTGGTGCTGGCGGCGGCGATCATCGCCCTGGCGCCCGGCTTCGAACCCAAGAGCACCCCGGCCACCACCTGACGGGCCACGCCGCCCACGGCCTGCCGTTCCGGCCGGCTGCGTCCCTGCGGCGTCAGCGGCGGACCTCCGCCACCTCCACCGGGCGGGCTTCGCGGAGCGAGAGGTCGGCGGCCTCGGCGACGTACAGGGCTTCAAGGGCGTCCTCGATCGAGCACGGGCTGCGGTCGCCGGTGAGGAAGGCGTCGATCTCGGCGCGGTAGGCGGCCTCGAAGCGGGTGACGAAGTCGGGCCACGGCTCGGCGCCACTCGCGGGCTGCTCGGCCGAGTGCAGCGGGGCGCGCGGGCCGAGGCCCACGGCCTGCGTGCGCCGGGTGCCGGCCAGCTCCATGCGCACGTCGTACCCGCCGCCGTTGTAGCGCGAGCCCTGCAGCGTGGCGAGCGTGCCGTCGTCGAGGGTGAGCAGCGCGGCGCTGTTGTCCACGTCGCCGGCCTCGGCGAAGAAGGCGGCGCCGCGGTTGGCGCCGCGCGCGTACACCGACACCACCTCCCGGCCGGTGACCCAGCGCAGGATGTCGAAGTCGTGGATGTGGCAGTCGCGGAAGATCCCGCCCGACATCGGCAGGAAGCCGGCGGGCGGCGGCGCGGGGTCGGCCGTCACCATGTGGACGCGGTGCAACTCCCCCAGCTCGCCGGCGCGCAACGCCGCGGCGGCGGCCACGTAACCGGGGTCGAACCGCCGCTGGAACCCGATCTGCACCCGGTTGTCCCCGCGCGCCTTCAGCACCCTGACGGTCTCGGCGACCGTGCCCGCCACCGGTTTCTCGCAGAAGGCCGGGATGCCGCGCTCGCAGGCCGCGACGATCAGCTCGGCATGGGTGCCGGTCGGCGTGGCGATGACGACGGCGTCCGCCTCGAAGGGGTCGCCCGGCCTGCCGTACGGGGACGTGCGCACAGGGTCGGCCACGATCAGCTCGTCCACCAGCGGGTGCGCGGCGAGGGTGGCGGCGTGGAAGGCGCCGATCCGGCCCAGACCCAGCAATCCCACCCGCATGACGCCTCCCTGCTTCTGGGATCAGATTCTCTTTCTAGGCACGCCTGCCCTCTCCGGTCAAGATTTGTCCAGACATTCTGACCTTCAAGCCTCGTACGGCCTCCTCTGCCTTGTGCGCGGGCAGCCGGGCGAACCCCATGACCACGGCCGGCGGCCCCGCGGACTCCCGCATCGGACCGACCGGCTCGACCGACAGGCCCAGCTCCTGGGCGGCCCGCACCGTCCGGGGCTCGTCCCACCCGGCGGGCAGCTCCAGGTAGACGTGCAGCCCGGCCTCGATGCCGCGCACCCGTACGGCGGGCAGCTCCGCGGCCAGCGCGCCCACCAGCGCGTCACGGCGGCGGCGATACTCCCTGCGCATCCGCCGCAGGTGCCGGTCGTAGCCGCCGGTCCGCAGGAAGTGCGCGAGCGCGTGCTGCTCGATCACCGGTGAGCCGAGATCCAGCTCGCCGCGCGCCCTGCGGATGCCCTCGGCCAGGTCGGGCGGCGCCGCCACCCAGCCGAGGCGCAGGCCGGGCGCGAGCGCCTTGCTCACGCTGCCGCACAGGATCACCCGGTCGGGCGCGAGCCCCTGCAGGCAGCCGACGGGGTCGCGGTCGAAGCGGAACTCGGCGTCGTAGTCGTCCTCGATGATCAGCCGGTGCCCCGCGTACGCCCACTCCATGAGCGCCGCCCTGCGCCGCGGCGACAGCACCACCCCGGTCGGGAACTGGTGCGCCGGCGTCACAAGCGCCGCGTCACCGCCGACGCGCCGCACGTCGAGGCCCTCCTCGTCCACCGGCACCGGCACGACGTGCGCGCCCGCCCGCCGCAGCAGCGGCACCTGCCGGTGACTCGTCGGGTCCTCGACGGCCAGCCGCAGCGGGCGCTGGCCGGTGAGCACGTGCAGCGCCAGGCTCAGTCCCTGGGCGACGCCGCCCACGACGACGAGGTTCTCGGGGCGAACGTCGGCCGCCCTGACCCTCCTGAGGTAGCCGGCCAGCTCTTCCCGCAGCTCAGGCACGCCGCCGGGGTCCCCGTAATCGAGGGCGTCCGAGGGTACCGTGGTCAGCACGTGCCGGACGGCCGCCAGCCAGCGTTCACGGGGGAAGTGGCTGAGGTCGGGGGAAGTGGGGCGATGGCCATGGTAGGAGACGGTGCTCGGCGTCCTGCGGCGCACCTGTTGCGGCTTGGGCGGCGCGGCGGCGCGCTGCCGGGTGTTCTTCGGCGTCACCTGGGTGCCGACGCCGACCCTGGAGACCAGGAAGCCCTCGGCCACCAGCTGCTCGTACGCCTCCACCACCACGCCCCTGGAGACCTGCAGGTCGGTGGCGAGGTCGCGGGTGGCGGGCACGCGGGTGCCAGGCGCGAGCCGCCCGCCGCGGATGGACTCGCGCAGCTCCGACGCGATCTGCCCGGCGATGCCTCCCTTCCCGCGGTCTATCCGGATATGGAGGTCGGCCATATTGGTCCTGTCTTCCAGCGGCAGATTGGACTGTTTTCCCGAACCATTGTCTCCCTAGCATCCTTCGCATGATGAGAAACGGCATCCTGAGCGCCGCCGCGGCCATGTTCCTGGTGGGGACCCTGGCCGGGGTCGCGGGACTGATCGGCGCTTACCCCATATACGGCGGACAGGCCGTCCGGTATCTCGCCGCGGCGATCGTTCTGCTCGTCATCACCCGGGTGCTCGGCCTGCGGTTCGTCAGGATGACCGGCCGCGAGGTGCTCTGCCTGGCCGGGCTCGCGCTGCTCGGGCTGGTGTTCTTCAACGTCTGCGTCATCGAGTCCACCCGCGCCTCGAGCCCCGCCCTGGTCGGCACCGTGCTCGGCACCGTGCCGCTGGCGCTCGCGCTGGCCGGCGGCCGGCCGGCGCCCCGGCTGCTGCTCGGCGCCGCCGTCGTGGTGACCGGCGCGACGCTGGCCACCGGGCTCGGCAGCGGCACCACCGAAAGCCTGCTGTGGGCGCTCGGGGCGCTCGTCGGCGAGATCAGCTTCTCGCTGCTGGCCATCCCGCTGCTGCCCAGGCTCGGCGCGATCAGGGTCTCGGCGTACTCGACGACGCTGGCCGTGCCCATGCTGGCGCTGGTCGGCTGGGTGAGCGAGGGCCCCGCGATGCTGCGCACGCCCACCCTGCCCGAGGCGCTCGGGCTCGGCTACCTCGCGATCGTGGTGACGGTGATCGCGTTCTTCCTGTGGTACCGCTCACTGCCCAAGCTGGGCCCCGGCAGGGCCGGGCTGTTCGCCGGGCTCATCCCGGTGGCGGCGATCGTCACGGGCGCGGTGCTCGGCGTCGCCACGCCGAGCGCGTACGACCTGGTCGGGGCCGGGCTGGTGATCACCGGCATCATGGTGGGCCTCACCGCGGCGCGCACCGGCGGCCCCGAACCCGCCGTCCGGCCGTCGGAGGCCTGAGCCGGTCCCTGGTCCGCTTCGAGGGCGCGTAATCTCTTGGAGCGACCGAAAGGATGGACATGGGCGAGTTCGACTACACCGACCTGCTTCCGCTTGGAGCCGACGACACCGAATACCGGCTGATCACCTCGGAGGGGGTGCGGAAGGTCGAAGCGGCCGGGCGTACGTTCCTCGAAGTGTCGCCGGAGGCGCTGCGCCTGCTGACCGAGGCGGCCGTCCACGACATCTCGCACTTCCTGCGCGCCTCACACCTCGCCCAGCTCAGGAAGATCGTCGATGACCCCGAGTCCAGCGGCAACGACCGCTTCGTCGCCCTCGACCTGCTGAAGAACGCCTCCATCTCGGCCGGCGGCGTGCTGCCGATGTGCCAGGACACCGGCACCGCCATCGTCATGGGCAAGCGCGGCCGCCACGTGCTGACCGATGGACGCGACGCCGAGCACATCTCGCGCGGCGTGTACGACGCCTACACCAAGCTCAACCTGCGCTACTCCCAGATGGCCCCGATCACCATGTGGGAGGAGAAGAACACCGGCAGCAACCTGCCCGCCCAGGTCGAGCTCTACGCCGAGGACCCCCACGGGCACCCCGACGAGTACAAGCTGCTGTTCATGGCCAAAGGCGGCGGCTCGGCCAACAAGTCGTTCCTGTACCAGGAGACCAAGGCCGTGCTCAACGAGAAGCGCATGATGGCCTTCCTGGAGGAGAAGATCAGGTCGCTCGGCACGGCGGCCTGCCCGCCGTACCACCTGGCCGTCGTCGTGGGCGGCACCTCCGCCGAGTACGCGCTCAAGACCGCCAAATATGCCAGCGCCCGCTACCTCGACTCCATCCCCACCGAGGGCTCGCCGTCCGGCCACGGGTTCCGTGACCTGGAGATGGAGGCCAAGGTCTTCGAGCTGACGCAGAAGCTGGGCATCGGCGCGCAGTTCGGCGGCAAATACTTCTGCCACGACGTCCGCGTGATCCGCCTGCCCCGCCACGGCGCGTCCTGCCCCGTGGCCATCGCGGTCTCCTGCTCGGCCGACCGCCAGGCGCTGGCGAAGATCACGCCGGAGGGCGTCTTCCTGGAGCAGCTGGAGACCGACCCGGCCCGCTTCCTGCCCGACACCACCGACGAGCACCTGTCCGACGACGTCGTGCAGATCGACCTCAACCGGCCGATGCCCGAGATCCTGGCCGAGCTGTCGAAATACCCGGTCAAGACCCGCCTGTCGCTCACCGGCCCGCTGGTCGTGGCGCGCGACATCGCGCACGCCAAGATCGCGGAGCTGCTCGACGACGGCGGCGAGATGCCGCAATACCTCAAGGACCACGCGGTCTACTACGCCGGACCGGCCAAGACCCCCGAAGGCTACGCCTCCGGCTCGTTCGGCCCGACCACGGCCGGGCGCATGGACTCCTACGTCGAGCGCTTCCAGGCGGCCGGCGGCTCCATGGTGATGCTGGCCAAGGGCAACCGCTCGAAGCAGGTCACCGAGGCCTGCCAGAAGTACGGCGGCTTCTACCTGGGCTCGATCGGCGGCCCCGCGGCCCGGCTGGCGCAGGACTGCATCAAGAAGGTGGAGGTGCTGGAATATCCGGAGCTCGGCATGGAGGCGGTGTGGAAGATCGAGGTCGTCGACTTCCCCGCGTTCATCGTCGTGGACGACAAGGGTGAGGACTTCTTCACCGACAAGACGGGCCCCGTGCTGAGCATCGGCCGCCGCTGAGACTCCTCATCGGACGGGTCACCGCCGCCGCTGGGGCTCCTGTGCCCTGGCGGCGCGGCGGTCAGGAGCTCAGGCGGCCAGCGGCGCGCGGTGCGGGGCCACGACGGTGCCGTCGGGTAGCAACAGGCCGGTGTCGTCGAACAGCACGACGCCGTTGCAGAGCAGGCTCCACCCCTGGTCGGGGTGGGCGGCGATCACGTGCGACCGCTCACGGTCGGGAGAGTCGGCACTCGGGCAAACGGGGTGGTGACTGCACATCGCGCACCTCTCAGATGGCGCTCCTGGTTGCTGGTCGATCAGAAGGGCAGATGGCGCCCTGACGGAGTGCGGAGGTCGAGCGCCACCTTGACCGGCTTCCTCGGCCGGCGGCGCACCTGCGTCTGGCGCATCTTCCTCACATCCTTCGACGGTCCGTCTTCGGTGGATGGGACTTCAGTCTGACGTCGGGAACCGACAGTTTCCGGTGAGTTCGCCGGTGAGTTCGCCGGGCGCTTCGTCGGGTGTCTACGCCTTCACCGTGCCCCCGTCCTCTTACGGCACCCTTTCAACTCGCTGACGGCACCCCGGTGGTTCCTGTCAGCCAGCCTGCCGTACTGCTGGTAGTCCCCTACCAGGCATCATGCACAACCAATCCGCCGAATGTTGTGCCGATCGACACATACGGCGTATGACCTGCGAAAACGCCCCGTCACTCCGGGCAGGGGTTGCGACGAACCGCAGGTGATCGCGTACGCTGGGCTACCGGAGACGGGCCGCGGGCACCGCGAGCCCCCCGGCGCACGGATGTGACCAGGGGGTTTGCTGACGTCACAAGTCATACGGGTTGACTTAAGTTCGCAACAATTAATCGGCCCTGCCTCTACTGGTCGGTTTACACAAATAGGTAAGCTGCCTGCCATGCGTGCGCCTTCCGGTTACCTCCTCGCCGCGCGCTATCGGCTTCTTGAGCCGGTTGGTCGTGGCGGCATGGGCACCGTCTGGCGGGCGCATGACGAGCTGCTCGACCGTGACGTGGCGGTCAAGGAGGTGCGGCTGCCCACCGTTCTCGACGAGGAGCTGCGCGCCGAGCTGTGCGCGCGCACCGAGCGCGAGGGCCGGGCCACCGCGATGGTCGCGCATCCGTCCGTCATCACCGTCTTCGACGTCGTCACCGAGGACGACCGGCCGTGGATCGTGATGGAGCTGCTCCATGCGAGGTCCCTTGAGCAGCTCATCAAGGAGGAGGGACCGCTCCACCCCCGCAAAGTGGCCGAGATCGGCCGGCAGATCCTCGGCGCGCTGCGCGCCGTGCACGCCAAGGGCATCCTGCACCGCGACGTCAAGCCGAGCAACGTGCTGGTGACGGAGGACCGCGCGGTCCTGACCGACTTCGGCCTCGCCGCACTCGAAGGTGACGTCTCCATCACCCAGGCGGGCATCGTTCTTGGCTCCGCCGGATACATCGCTCCAGAGCGGGTGCTCGGCTCCAAGGCCAGCCCCGCCGGCGATCTGTGGTCGCTCGGCGCGACCCTCTACACCGCCGTCGAGGGCAGGGGCCTGAGCGGCAGGCGTACGGCCGCCGCCGCCCTCGCCGCGCTCACCAGCGGCGAGCCGATCCCCATGACCAAGGCGGGGCCGCTCGCGCCCGTGCTCGACGCGCTGCTCAGGATCGACCCCGCGACCAGGCTCGATTCCGTACGCGCCTCGCTCATGCTGGCCAGGGTGGCCGCGGGCGGCTCGGCGGAGGAGCCGCTGCCGCCGCGTAAAAGCCCAGGGAAAACCACAGGTAAAGCCACCGGCAGGGCCCCGGCGTCGATCCCGCAGCCCTCTTTCGCACGCCGGCCCTCGCACCGGGGGATGCACAGGGCCGACCCGCCCGCCGCGCCGTTCACCGTGCCCTCGCCCAGGCTCGAACGTAAATCCGGCGAAGGCGTCCACAGGAGGCGTGTCGAACAGCGGCCCACGCCGTCCGCTTATGCCCGATTCAAAGCGACGGTGATAAAGTTGTTCCTTCCTCGGCGGTTCTGGCCAAGAGAACTTCGCAAGCGAGGGTAAAGCACTTCCCAAGCGAGAATCGATATCTTCTTCTCATGCCGGAACAGCAGACACGCCTGCTCGCGGAGCGCTACGAGCTCATCGCCCCCCTCGGCCGGGGCACGATGGGGACCGTGTGGCGCGCCCGCGACCGCGCGCTCGGGCGCGAGGTGGCGGTCAAGGAAATCCGCCAGGACCCCGGGCTCACCGAGGAACAGCGGGCCGAGCTGCGCGAGCGCATGGTCCGCGAAGGACGTATCGCCTCGCGGATCAACCATCCGTCCGTGGCCTCCATCCACGACGTCCTCATCCAGGACAACAGCCCGTGGATCATCATGGAGCTCATCGAGGCCCGCTCCCTTGAGCAGGTGATCGAGGAGGAGGGGCCGCTGCCGCCGCGGCTCGTGGCGGAGATCGGCGTCGACCTGCTCGGCGCCCTCCGCGCCGCGCACGCCCAGGGCATCACCCACCGCGACGTCAAGCCGGCCAACGTGCTCATCACCGAGAGCGGGCGCGTCGTGCTGACAGACTTCGGCATCGCCAAGGCCGAGGGCGACTCGCGGCTCACCAAGACCGGCATGGTCATCGGCTCACCCGGCTACACCGCCCCTGAGCGGGCCCGGGGCGAGTACACCGGGCCCGAGTCCGACATCTGGTCGCTCGGGGCGACGCTCTACTTCGCCGTCGAGGGGCGGCCCGCGTACGAGCGGTCTACGATCGCCGAGACGCTGGCCGCGCTGCTCACCGAGAACGCCGACCCGCCCACCCAGGCGGGGCGGCTGCGTCCGGTGCTGAACGGGCTGCTCAACAAGGACTACCGGCAGCGCCTCGGCGCCGCCAAAGCGGAGACCCTGCTGCGCATGGTCGCCGACACCCCCACGAGCGAGATGCCGGCGCTGACGGCCGAGGCTCTTAAGGCGCAGGAGGCCGCTTTGCCCGACCCGTTCGCCCAATCCCAAACCTCCCAACCTCAGGGACGCGGCTCCCAACACCCCGGCGCAGCAGGCCAGGCCCCAGGCGCACAGGGCGGCCCCGGCGGACAGAGCGGCCAGGGCGGCCAGGGCGGCCAGGGCAGGCCGGGAGGACCGGGCGGCCAAGGCCCCGGAGCGCCAGGTGGCCGGGGCTCGCAACGTGGCCCAGGGACGCAGGGCGGCCCGGGTGGCGGGCAGGCTCCCACGGGGCCTGGCCAGCGACCGGCCGCTGCGGCCGGCGGCCGTGGCCCCGCGTCGGGTGCGCACCCGGCATCAGGCCCCCACAGCGCCACGGGCCCGCAGGGTGCCCCCGGGTCTCGGGGTGCCGCGGGCCCGCAGGGTGCTTCAGGGCCGCAGGGCGGCGCGCGGGGTTCGAACACGCCGACCGTGCCTCAGGTCACCCCTCCCAGCTATCCCCCACCGGGTCAGCAGCAGGCGTTCGCCTCCCCGGCCCCGGGCGGCGCTCCCGGTACGGCACCGGGCCGGCCGGGAAACGGCCCGCAGGGGAACGCGCCGGGCGGCCCGCACGGCAACACGCCGGGCGGCCCGGGCAGCGGGCCCTACGGCAGCGCGCCGGGCAACGGCCCGCACGGTGGCCCCCAAGGCAGGCCGCGCGGAGGTGCCCAGAGCGGCCCTCAAGCTCCCACCGGACCTCAAGCTCCCACCGGACCGCACGGCACCGCCCAGAGCGGCCGTCAGGGACCCACCGGACCGCACGGCACCGCCCAGAGCGGCGCTCAGGCGCCCACCGGGCCGCACGGGTTCGCCCAGGGTGGACCCGGCGCGCCTCAGGGTGGGCCTCGTGGAGGTGCCGGCGGAGGGGGCGGCGACTACGACCCCGAGCGGACGGTCAGCATCTCGCGCCCCAAGGGCCCCTTCCCGTCGGCGCCTGACCAGGGCGCGGGCGGCCGGCCACCCCAGGGTGGCGACGAGAGCGCGGTGGTCACCACCCGCATCCCGACCCCGCCCAAGAACCCACCGGGCCAGCAGGTCTACCCGGTGCCCCCGCCCCAGCCGGGCCAGCAGCCGGGCCAGCCGCAGCCGGTCGGGCCGCAGCAGGGCATCAGCGAGAGCCACGGCCTCGGCACGGACCTGTTCGCGATCGCCGGCCCTGAGGAGAAGCAACCGGCAGGCAACCGCAACGGCATGCTGGTCCTGATGGCGGTGGCCGCCGCGGCCGCCGTGGTGATCGCCGTCCTCATCGTGGCCCTCTTCTCCAGCTGACCCCACTCCAGAGCACCCACGCCCGCTCAGGGGAAACGCCGGTGGGGTTCGGGGGGAGAGCTACGCGGTGGGTAAGACTGGACGGCATGAGTGAGTTCAGGATCGAACATGACTCCATGGGTGAGGTACGCGTGCCGTCCGGCGCCAAGTGGCGGGCGCAGACGCAGCGGGCCGTAGAGAACTTCCCGATCTCGGGGCGGACGCTGGAACCGTCCCACATCGCGGCGCTCGGCCTGGTCAAGGCGGTGGCGGCGGAGGTCAACGGCGAGCTGGGCGTGATCGAGAAGGACCTGGCGGAGGCCATCGCCCAGGCCGCGGCGGACGTGGCGGAGAACGAGCACGACGCCCAGTTCCCGATCGACGTCTTCCAGACGGGCTCGGGCACCTCGTCCAACATGAACGCCAACGAGGTGATCGCGATGCTGGCCGAGGAGCGGCTGGGCCGCCCGGTGCACGCGAACGACCACGTGAACGCCTCGCAGTCGTCCAACGACGTGTTCCCGACGTCGATCCACGTGGCGGCTGCCACGGAGGTGACGTACCACCTGCTGCCCTCGCTGCGCCATCTGGCGGAGGCGCTCAGGGAGAAGGCGGTGGAGTTCGACGGGGTGGTGAAGTCGGGCCGTACGCACCTCATGGACGCCACGCCGGTGACGCTCGGGCAGGAGTTCGGCGGGTACGCCACGCAGCTGGAGCACGCGGTGGTGCGGGTGACGGCGGCGCTGGAGCACGTCCTGGAGCTGCCGCTGGGCGGCACCGCAGTGGGCACGGGCATCAACACGCCGCAGGGCTTCGCGCAGCGGGCGATCGCGAAGCTGCGCGAGGCGACGGGCATCCCGTTCCTGGAGGCGCGCGACCACTTCGAGGCGCAGGGCGCGCAGGACTCGATCGTGGAACTGTCGGGGCAGCTCAAGGTGGTGGCGGTGTCGCTCACCAAGATCGCCAACGACCTGCGCTGGATGGGCTCGGGGCCGCGGGCGGGGCTGGGCGAGATCAACCTGCCCGACCTGCAGCCCGGCTCCTCGATCATGCCGGGCAAGGTCAACCCGGTGATCCCCGAGGCCACGGCGATGGTCGCGGCCCAGGTGATCGGCAACGACGCGGCGATCACGTTCGCGGGCGCGTCGGGCACCTTCGAGCTGAACGTGCAGCTGCCGGTGATCGCGCGCAACATCCTGGAGTCGATCAAGCTGCTGGCGAACGTGTCGCGGCTGCTCGCCGACCGCTGCGTCGCCGGGATCACGGCGAACGTGGACAGGCTCCGTGAGTACGCCGAGTCGTCCCCGTCCATCGTGACCCCGCTGAACCGCTACGTCGGCTACGAGGAGGCCGCGAAGATCGCCAAGCAGGCCCTCGCGGAGCGCAAGACGATCAAGGAGGTCGTCATCGAGCGCGGCCACGTCGCCGCCGGCACACTGACCGAGGAGCAGCTCGACGCGGCCCTCGACGTCCTGTCGATGACCAGGCCATGACGCTCAGCCGGAGCTGACGGGCCGCAGCCGGGCGGCGGCCTCCTGGGTGGCGTGCGCCCAGCGGGTGAGCAGCGACAGCGCCGCGCCTGAGTCGACCGCGTCGGCGGCCCGCTTGACGGCGGCGGCCAGCGCGGGCGTCAGCTCGGCGGCGGGCGGCGTGCCGTCGGCGGACACCAGCGCGGCGGCGGCGTTCAGCAGGACGACGTCGCGCACGGGCCCCGGCTCGCCGGCGAGCACCGCGCGGGCGACCTCGGCGTTGTGCCGGGCGTCGCCGCCGCGCAGGTCGTCGGGACGCGCCCGGGTGATCGACAGGTCGAGCGGGTCGAAGGTCGTGCGGGTGACCGTGCCGCGGCGTACCAGCCAGATCGTGGAGGGGCCGCAGGTGGTCAGCTCGTCGAGCCCGTCGTCGCCCCTGAAGACGAGCGCGGAGCAGCCGCGCTCGGCCAGCACGCCGGCGATCACGGGCGCCATCGACGGATGGTAGACGCCGACGGCCTGGGCGGGCGGCAGCGCCGGGTTGGTGAGCGGGGCCAGGAAGTTGAAGACGGTCGGCACGCCCAGCTCGCGGCGCGGCGCCGAGGTGCGTTTGAGCGCCGGGTTGAAGGCGGGCGCGAAGCAGAACGTGATGCCGGTCTCCTCCACCACCCGTACGACGGCGGCGGGCGGCAGGTCGACGACCACGCCCAGCGCCTCGAGCACGTCGGCGGAGCCGGCCAAGGAGGAGGCGGCGCGACCGCCGTGCTTGACCACCTTGGCGCCCGCGGCGGCGGCCACGACGGCGGCCATGGTGGAGATGTTCACGGTGCCCGCGCGGTCGCCGCCGGTGCCGACCAGGTCGACGGGGTCGCCGGGCACCCGGATGGCCGCCGACCTGGCCAGCATGCCGTCGGCCAGGCCCGACACCTCGGCGACGCTCTCGCCCTTGGCGCGCAGCGCGACGGCGAACGCGGCGATCTGGGCGTCGGTGGCGCGCCCTGACATGATCTGGTCCATCGCCCACGCGGCCTGGCGGGAGGTGAGCGACACGCCGTCGAGCAGCGTGGTGAGGAGCTGCGGCCAGGTGGAGGTCATGGGTTCCCCTTCTCGTCTGTGCTCGACGGGGGGACACCCACCACACGGTGACGGCCGCCTCGTCGAGGCGGCCGTGTGCGTATCGCGCCGGGAGGACCGCCTAAGAGGCGGACCACCACTGGGACAAATACGCGATCATGCCCTCCAACATAGCAGACGCCGCTGATCCACATAGGATGCCGCGCATCTATGTCGCTTGGCCCCATGCTGCCCGCGGGGGTCGAGCGCCTAGGGTGCGAGGTATGGCGAAGGAGCTGACGGGGCGGACGGCGCTGGTGACGGGCGCCGGCGGCGGCATCGGGGCGGCCTGTGCCCGGCGTCTGGCCGCGGCGGGGGCCAGGGTGCTGGTCGTGGACGTGCGGGCCGAGTCCGCCGAGAAGGTGGCGGGCGAGGTGGGCGGCACGGCCGTGGTGGCCGATCTGAGCGATCCCGGCTTCGTGGCGGCGCTGCCCGGCGAGCCGGTGGACATCGTGGTCAACAACGCGGGCTTCCAGCACGTGGCGCCGATCGAGGAGTTCCCGCCCGAGGTGTTCGCCACGATGCTCAAAGTCATGGTGGAGGCGCCGTTCCTCATCGCGCGGAAGGTGCTGCCCGGCATGTACGCCAGGGGCTGGGGCCGGTTCGTGAACATCTCGTCGGTGCACGGGCTGCGGGCCTCGCCGTACAAGTCGGCTTATACGACGGCCAAGCACGCGCTGGAGGGGTTCTCCAAGGTGGTGGCGCTCGAAGGGGCGCCCCATGGGGTGACCTCGGTGTGCGTCTGCCCCGCGTACGTGCGGACCGGCCTGGTCGAGGCGCAGATCGCGGACCAGGCGCGGGTGCACGGCATCGACCCGGAGCAGGTCGTGACGGACATCATGCTCGCGCCGGCCGCGATCAAGCGGCTGATCGAGCCGGAGGAGGTGGCCGACATGGTCGCCTACCTGTGCGGTCCAGGCGGGTCGTTCATCACGGGCGTGTCGCTGCCCGTGGACGGCGGCTGGACGGCGCGGTAGTGGTCAGGCGGTTTCTCGAGCTGCTGGCCAGGGAGGCGTCGGCGGTCGAGTTCGAGGGGCCGATCATCCAGGCGCGGGCGGCGGGCGCGGACCCGGCGGCGATCGAGGAGCTGGAGCAGGCCAAGGTCGAGGCGCTGAAGGTGCGCGACCTGCTCAAGCGACGGGCGCGGCGCGAGGCGGAGCTGTCGGCCCTGTACGACACCGCCGGCGACCTCGCCGCGCTGCGCGACCTCGACGCGGTGCTGGAGGCCATCGTGCACCGGGCCAGGCAGCTCCTGGCGACCGACATCGCGTACATGACGCTGCACGACCCCGAGCGGGGCGACACGTACATGCGGGTCACCGACGGGTCGATCTCGGCGAAGTTCCGTGCGCTGCGGCTGGCGATGGGGCACGGGCTGGGCGGGCTGGTGGCGCAGACGGCGACGCCGTACGCGACGGCCGACTACTTCGCCGACGCCCGCTTCCGGCACAAGGAGCACATCGACGAGGCGGTCACCGAGGAGGGCCTGGTCGCCATCCTGGGCGTGCCGCTGCGGCTCGGCCAGCGGGTGATCGGCGTGCTGATGGCGGCCAACCGCAGCGCGCGGCCGTTCCACCAGGAGGAGGTGTCGCTGCTGGCGAGCCTGGCGGCGCACGCCGCGGTCGCGATCGACAACGCCAGGCTGCTGCAGGAGACCAGGAACGCGCTGGAGGAGCTGTCCCAGGCGCACAGGACGGCCAGGGAGCACGGCGAGGCGGTCGAGCGGGCCGCGCTGGCGCACGACCGCATGACCTCGCTGGTGCTGCGCGGCGGCGGCATCGAGGACGTGGCGGCCGTGGTGACCGACGTGCTGGGCGGGTCGCTGGCGGTGCTCGACGATCTGGGCAGGGCGATCAGCGGCGACGTGGGCGAGCTGGACGCCGGGGTGTTCGAGGCGGCCCAGGCGTCGCGGGCGCTGGGGCGTACGGTGCGCAGGGGCGACCTGCTGATCGCCTCGGTCGACGTCGGCGGCGAGCCGCTGTGCACGCTGATCCTGCGCAGCGACGACGCCGACGAGCGGATCCTGGAGCGGGCGGCGCTGGTGTGCGCGCTGCTGCTGCTGTTCCGCAGGAGCGTGGCGGAGGCCGAGGGCCGGGTCAGGGGCGAGTTGCTCGACGACCTGATCTCCCGGCCTGAGTCGCCCGGCCTGTCCGACCGTGCCCGCAGGCTGGGCATGGACCTCGGCGCGCCGCACGTCGTGGTGGTGGTCAAGCACGAGGGTCAGCGCGAGCGGGCCGCGTTCTGGGCGTCCTCGCAGGCCGCCGTACGCCACGGGCTGGCCGCGGGCCGCGGCGACGAGGTGGTGCTGCTGCTGCCCGGCGACGACGCGGGCGGCGTGGCCAGGCGGGTGGCGGCGGAGCTGACGGCCTCGCTGCACAGCCCTGCGACGGCGGGCGCGGCCCGGGTGGGCGGCTCATGGGCGGATTCCCGGCAGCAGGCCGGCGCGCACGAGGTCGCGGCGGCCTACCAGGAGGCGCGCAGATGCGCGGACGCGCTGATCGCGCTGGGCCGCGCGGGCGACGGGGCGGGCGCGGTCGAGCTGGGCTTCGTGGGGCTGCTCATGGGCGACGGCCGCGACGTACGCGGCTTCGTCACGCGGGTGCTCGGCCCGCTCATCGACTACGACGCGCGCCGGGGCACCGCGCTGGCCGACACGCTGACCGCGTACTTCGGGGCGGGCGGCTCGCCGTCGCGGACGGCCGAGGCGCTGCACATCCACGTCAACACCGTCACGCAGCGGCTCGACCGTGTCGCCAAGCTGCTCGGCGACGGCTGGACGGACCCCGAGCGCGCCCTGGAGATCCAGCTCGCGCTGCGCCTGCACCGGCTGGGCCGCACCGACGACCCACACAGCTGACCGGAAGACTGTGGGCTCTCGCACCATATGAGTGACTCCGGTCACACCCTACGGTGACCGGCATGGCCACTTCCATCAAGAAGATCGTCGCCGCGAGCCTGATCGGCACCACCATCGAGTGGTACGACTTCTTCCTGTACGGCTCGGCAGCCGCCCTGGTGTTCAACAAGCTCTTCTTCCCCGACTCCGACCCGCTGACCGGCACGCTGCTGTCGTTCCTCACCTACGCGGTCGGCTTCGTCGCCCGGCCACTCGGCGGTCTGGTCTTCGGCCACTTCGGCGACCGGATCGGCCGCAAGACGCTGCTGGTCGTCAGCCTGCTGATGATGGGCACGGCGACGTTCCTGATCGGCTGCCTGCCGACGTACGAGACGCTCGGGCCGGCCGCCGCGCTGGTGCTGACGGCGCTGCGGCTCGTGCAGGGCTTCGCGCTGGGCGGCGAGTGGGGCGGCGCGGTGCTGATCGTCTCCGAGCACGGCGACACGGCGCGGCGCGGCTTCTGGGCCTCCTGGCCGCAGGCGGGCGCTCCGGGCGGCAACCTGCTGGCCACCGGCGTGCTGGCGGCCCTGGCCGCCTGGCAGTCGGACGAGGCGTTCCTGTCGTGGGGGTGGCGGGTGCCGTTCCTGCTGTCGGGGGTGCTGGTGCTGATCGGCCTGTGGATCCGGCTGACGATCACCGAGTCGCCGGTGTTCCAGGCGGCGCCGCCCGAGCCGCGCGCGCCCATCGTCGGGGTGCTGCGCCATCACAGCAAGGACGTGGTGGTGGCGATCGGCGCCCGGCTGGCCGAGAACATCTCCTTCTACCTGCTGACCGTCTTCGTCATCACGTACGCCACGCAGAGCGGCATCGACAACTCGACCGTGCTGAACGCGGTGCTGGTCTCCTCCGCCATCCACTTCGTGACGATCCCGATGTGGGGCGCCCTGTCGGACCGGGTGGGCCGCCGCCCGATCTACCTCGCCGGCGCGGCGGGGATCGGCGTGTGGATCTTCGCGTTCTTCCCGCTGGTCGGCACCGGCAACTTCTTCGCGATCACGCTGGCGGTCACCGTCGGCCTGCTCTTCCACGGCATGATGTACGGCCCGCAGGCCGCCTTCTTCTCCGAGCTGTTCGGCACCAGGACCCGCTACACCGGCGTCTCGATCGGCGCGCAGCTGTCGGCCATCGTGGCGGGCGCCCTCGCCCCGATCATCGCGGTGGCCCTGCTGCGCGAGTACGCCAGCAGCGTGCCGATCTCCATCTACCTCGCGCTCGCGGCGGTGCTCACGCTGGCCGCCGTGTACGCGGCGCGCGAAACTCAGGGCAGCGACCTCGCGGAAAGGACTACTACGCGATGAAGGTCACCACATCCAGGCTCACCCAGCACGTCATGACCGTCGAGGGGAGGGACACCGGCGCGCCGGTGCTGTTCGTGCACGGCAACGTCTCCTCGTCGGCGTTCTGGCGCGACACGCTGCCGGCGCTGCCCGAGGGCTTCCGGCCGCTCGCGGTGGACCTGCGCGGCTTCGGCGACAGCGACCCCGCGCCGGTGGACGCCACCAGGGGCCTGCGCGACTACTCCGACGACCTCATCGAGCTGGTCGAGGCGCTCGACCTCGGCGGGGTGCACCTGGTCGGCTGGAGCCTGGGCGGCGGCGTGGTGCTGCAGCTCCTGCGCGACCGGCCGGCCCTGGTCGGGAGCGTCACGCTGGTCAACCCGGTCTCCCCGTACGGCTGGGGCGGCACGGAGGGGCCCGAGGGCCGGCTGACGCACCAGGACGGCACCGGCTCAGGCGCGGGCGCGGCCAACCCCGACTTCGTGGCCAGGCTCAAGGCCGGCGACCTGTCGGGGGAGTCGCCGACGTCGCCGCGCAACGTCTTCAGGACCACGTACGTCAAGAACCCGGTCCGCGACGAGGACTTCTACCTGCGCTCGATGCTGACCACCCGGGTCGGCGAGTCGCACTACCCGGGCGACGCGGTCGCCTCCGACGCCTGGCCGGGCGTCGCGCCGGGCAAGACCGGCGTGCTGAACGCCATCTCCCCCGTCCACTTCCGCCTGGACGACCTGCACGAGATCGACCCGAAGCCGCCGATCCTGTGGCTCAGGGGCGCCGACGACGTGATCGTCTCCGACACCTCGCTGCTCGACCTCGCCCACCTGGGCGCGATCGGCGCGGTGCCGGGCTCGCCAGGCACGCCCGCGCAGCCCATGGTGACGCAGATGCGGGCGCTGCTGGAGCGCTACGGCCACTATCGCGAGGTCGTGCTGGACGACTGCGGCCACAGCCCGCACATCGAACGCCCTGAGGACTTCCGCCGCCTGCTGGCCGAGCACCTCGGGGAGGCGTAGATGTTCGTCGCGCTCACCCTGGTCGCGAGCCTGCTCACGCCGGTGCCGAAGCTCACCGTGCCGGGCGCGGAACACGCCGAGGTCGCCGTGCTGGCCGACCTGACCACGGCGGGCACGGTCGCGAGCGGTCACACCGACCCCGCCGACTGGGCGGGCCTGCACTCGGCCGCCACCGTGAACCCCACCGGCGTGCCTGGCACGCAGATCGACGGCTACTTCCCCGACACCTCCACCGGCAACGCCACGCACGGCTGGAACCACGACTCCCAGTTCGTCATCAGGCTGCCGAAGAAGTGGAACGGCGGCCTCGTGGTCAGCGGCACGCCGGGCAACAGGGAGCAGTACGCCAACGACTACACGATCTCCGACTGGGTGCTGTCGAAGGGCTACGCGTTCGCCGCCACCGACAAGGGCAACGTGGGCGTGGACTTCCACCTCGACGGCCGCCGCCCGGGCGACGCCATCGCCGAGTGGAACGACCGGGTCACCCAGCTCACGATGGCCGCCAAGGCCGTGGTCAAGCGGCACTACGGCCGGTCGGCCAAGCGCACGTTCGCGGCCGGCATCTCCAACGGCGGCTACCTCGTCAGGTGGCAGCTGGAGAACCGCGGCCGGCTCTACGACGGCGGCATCGACTGGGAGGGCACGCTCTGGCGGGTCAAGGGCGACAACCTGTTGAACTTCCTGCCGCAGGCGCTCAAGGCGTATCCGGACGAGCAGGGGGTGCGGGCGGCCGGGTTCGCGGCCCGGTCGGAGTTCCTGTGGCCGTTCCACCGGGACCACTACTGGGAGCTGACCCAGGAGCTCTACCAGAAGGAGCTGGACCCGGCGTACACGGGCGCGCCGGCCGACTACGACTACGACGCGCGCCGCCCGTACGCGGCCATGGCGAAGATCGGGCTGACCGGCCGCATCACCAAGCCGCTGATCACGCTGCACGGCACGCTGGACACGCTGCTGCCCATCACGCGCGACTCCGACGTCTACGCGAAGATGGTCGGCCCGCACCGCCCCTTCCGCTATCACCGCATCGAGGGCGGCAACCACCTCGACAGCCTCGTCGATCTCTACCCCGACCGGCTCAAGCCCATCCTGCCGGCCTTCAGGAACGCCTTCGGCGAGCTGGAGCGCTGGGTCAGTCCTTGAGGTAGCGATGGCCGCCCGCGCGCGCCAGGCGCACGATGTGCCGCGCGCCGGGCAGTCTCCTGCCGAGCCGGTGCAGCGCCGTGTCGCGGCCCATGGGCGAGTGCTCGGGGTCCGCGGCGGCGGCCGGCCTGGCCTCGATCCTGCCCCGGCGCATCTCCAGCGCGAAGCGCAGCCCGACCTCCTCGTCGGACGAGCGCAGCGAGCACATCCAGGCGCCCGGCCCGAGGTGCTCGACGCCCGGCAGCAGCCGCTTGACCGGCACCTTGGCGACGAGCTGGCCCGCGAACCTGCCCGGTACCCCGGCCTCGACCAGGGCGGGCGCGCACACCTCGCGGGCCCGCTTGCCGGTGCCGCGCATCACCAGCTCCAGGGGCGGCCCGCCGCTCGGCGGCACGTACGGCACCGGCAGCACCACGTACGCGTGCCCGCCGATGTGCTTGACCTCCACGCCCGGCGAGACCAGCGCGATCGACTCGGAGAACGAGCGCGGCTCGACGGCCAGCCCCAGCTCGCCCTGGTCGCTCCAGCACGGCACCACCAGCCGCATCCTGGGCCGCTGGGCCAGCACGCCCAGGCAGTTGAGCGGCCCCTCGGGGCGGCTGACGCGGCTCCTCGCCTGGTTGGCGCCGGAGAACATGCGGACGTGCACCTCCCACTGTCCTGGCCGCAGCGGCTCGCCCAGGGCCGCCTGGGTGACGTCCAGCCGGGTCTCGCCCTTGATGCGCACCCGCATCCTGCGGCGGCCGTCCTCGATCCGCTCGACCTCCTGGGTCAGCGGCAGGAAGTGCACGAGCCCGGTCTCGGTGTGGCGGACGTACAGCTCGACGCGGGCCCGCTCGACGGCCTCGGTGATGTCGGTGATGTCGTCGGGCAGCCTCTTGGTGTCGAGCGCGCGCGGCGGGATCCAGTGCAGGCGCTCGCCGTCCACCCGGTAGCGGTCGGGCGTGCCGTCGCCGGTCACCACCTCGACGCTCAGGCCCAGCACCAGGACGTGGGCGTCCCAGCGCACCTCGGTGAGGTCGGCGCGCAGGCCCGCCTTCCTGGTGGCGTTCGCCATGAGCACGATCTGGTCGAGGCGGCCGGCGCGCACGTACGCGGCCACCACGCGCAGCTGCACCGGCAGGTGGCGGTCGAGCCGCTCGGGGAAGCGGCGCTCGGTCAGCTCCTGGGCGACCCTGAAGTGCGCGCCCCGATCGACGGACGAGTCCGCGAACTTGCTGGTGACCAGCGGGCGCAGCACCGCCTGGCGGAACCAGTGCGCGTAGACGCGGTCGCGCTGGCGGCCCTCGCCGAGGTACATGTCCACGTCGTCGAGCAGCCGGTGCAGCTCCTTGACGATGGCCCTGGGGTCCTCCTCGGTGCGCGGCCGCTCCCCCAGGTGGCAGCAGACGTGCTCGGCCAGCACCGCGATGACCTTGGCGTGCAGGTACGCCCGCGTCACGAACGCCTGCTCGCCCATGCGGCTGCCCGGCACGGGGAAGCCCAGCTCGTGCTCCTCCAGGAACGCGCGCCGGTAGAGCTGCTGCGGCGTCAGCACGGTCAGCAGCCGGTCGCGCAGGATGTCCCCCCGCGAGGTGCTGCGCTCGAAGGCGGTCATCGGCGGGCCCCAGTCGCGTACCAGGCGGCCCACCAGCACGTCGGCGTCGCTCTCCACGGCGCGCTCGTACATGCGGGCCAGGGCGTCCCGCTCCAGGCGGTCGTGCTGGCCGAGGAAGAAGACGTAGTCGCCGGCGGCCGCGGCGAGGCCCACGTTGCGTCCGCGCATCGGCGAGCCCGTGTGCGGCAGGTGGAGCGCGCGAGCGTTCTGCCTGATCGCGGCGATGGCGTCGAGGCGCTCGGCGATCCCGTCCGTGGACCCGTCGTCCACGAAGATCACTTCGTATTCGTCCGCGGGCATCGTCTGCTCCAGCGCGGAGCGGATGCACGCATCGGCGGTGTCACCCGGATTGTGGACATCGACGATCACACTGACCTTCACACCCATGCGGCCCAGCGTGCGCCCGTATACATGATGGGGCGCGACGGCTTGCCGATTGGAGAAGGAAAGTTGACCCGCTAATACCAACCCACGGACTGAGAGTGGCCCCAGGCGCCGCAGGGTGTGCCGTAGCGGCCCTTGATGTAGCCGAGACCCCACTTGATCTGGGTGGCGGCGTTGACCTGCCAGTCGGCGCCCGCGCTGGCCATCTTGCTGCCGGGCAGCGACTGCGGGATGCCGTACGCGCCGGAGTAGCGGTTCATCGCCCGCTCGTTCCAGCCGCTCTCCTTCTGCCAGAGCCGCTCCAGGCAGCCCCACTGGTCGGCGCCGAAGCCGAACGAGGCCAGCATGGCCTTAGCGGTGGCCTTGTTGCTGCCCGGCGAGGGGTTGGTGCCGGGCGGGAAGTTCTGGGCGGGGAAGCCGTCACCGCCCGGCGCCCGCTTGGGCACGACCCAGTCGAGGCCCTTGCCCTCGGCGCCGGTGCGCTTCTTCTTGAGCTGGTCGGCCCGGTAGGCCTGCTCGGCCTCTGCCTTGAGCAGGTCGGCCTCGGGGTCGGGGGCGTAGAGATCGCCGCTGGTCAGCTTGCCGAGGTCCTCCATGGTGAAGGACTGCGCCGGTGTGTTGGCGTTCTCGACGGCGCGGTAGGCGACGAACCCGCCGCCGCCGGCGACGACGGCCACCGAGAGCACGGTGATGATCACCCGCTTGGGGGTGACGCGCGAAGGCCGGCGCCTCGGCGGAAGGTCTTCCTTCGGGGGGCGCTCGCTCAGCTGCGGACCGGGGCTCACGATGCATGAGCTTGCCCTGTCCTAGGGGGTGCTCCGCAACCGAAACGCGGGAATTGCTTGCCGTAAATTTCACCAACCACCTGGTTGGCTCCGGATTTCCGAAATATTGTGATGTTAGTCACAATGAGGGTGGCTGCCCTTCAGGCGCCCGTAACGGAAGGGAAGCCGCTTACAGCGTTCCGTGCGTACTTCCGGATCTCATCTACGACATGTCACAGTTCGGTGACACAACCCGGGTAATCGGGGCATGGAATAATAATGTGCGCGTGGCTGGCATCCTCCTTGTAGAAGACGATCCCTCGGTGCGCACGGCTCTGGAGCTGGCGCTGACCCGGCAGGGACACTCCGTCACGTCGTACGCGACGGGTGAGGAGGCGCTCGACCACATCAGAGCCCGCCGCCCGGAGATCGCGATCCTCGACGTCATGCTCCCCGGCATCGACGGCATCGAGGTGTGCCGCCGCGTCCGCAAGCTCGACCAGCTCCCCGTCATCCTGCTCACCGCCCGCGGCGACGACCTCGACGTCGTGGTGGGCCTCGAGGCCGGCGCCGACGACTACGTGGTCAAGCCGGTCGAGCCGCGCGTGCTCGACGCCCGTATCCGCGCCGTGCTGCGCAGGGCCGAGTCGGCCGCGTCCGACCGCATCACGTTCGGCGAGCTCGTCATCGACAGGGGCGCGCTGAAGGTCACGCTGTCGGGCAAGGAGATCCACCTGACGCCGACCGAGCTGCGGCTGCTGCTGGAGCTCGTCCGCCACCCCGGGCAGGTGCTCAACCGCCGCTACCTGCTGCGCGCGGTCTGGGACCACACCCACATCGCCGACTCACGCCTGGTGGACGCCTGCGTGCAGCGCATCAGGGCCAAGATCGAGCCCAAGCCGGGCGAGCCCGTCTTCATCCACACCGTGCGCGGCTTCGGCTACCGGTTCAGCCCGCCGTGAGGCTCCCCCGCATCCCTCGCCCCACCGGGCTGCGCGCCCGCCTGGTCATCACCTTCACCCTCGTCGCCGTCGGCGCGGCGCTGCTGGTCGCGACCATCGGCTACGAGCTCGCCAAGTCGGCGCTGGTCTCCAGGGCGGAGACCACCGCGCTCGACGTGGTGACCAGGGAGCTGAGCAGCATCACGTTCCCGGTCGGCAAGCTCAGGCCGGGAGAGGCACCGCCGTCGCAGCGCGACCTGCAGCGCGTGGCCCACGCGCTGAGCGGGCCGGGCCGCAGCGTCTTCGTGGAATACCGCAACATGGTCGCCGCCGAGGGCCCGCTGTCGATGAGCGACGTGCCCAACGAGCTGCACGGCCGCGCCAAGCAGAGCGTCGTCACCCAGCGCAAGATCATCAGGGACGAGCTGTACCTCATCGTCGGCGCCGAGGTCTACCGCGAGAACGCCGGCGTGCCCGAGGCCACGGGGCTGCGCGCGTTCGCCTTCTTCCCGCTGCGCGACGACGAGGCCCAGCTCGCCACCCTGCGGAACGCGCTCACCAGGACGAGCATCGTCATCGTGCTCATC
This sequence comes from Nonomuraea sp. NPDC049421, assembly GCF_040677005.1. Lineage (NCBI taxonomy): Bacteria > Bacillati > Actinomycetota > Actinomycetes > Streptosporangiales > Streptosporangiaceae > Nonomuraea > Nonomuraea sp. NPDC049421. Next base: position 139,969 of record NZ_JBFAQA010000016.1, on the reverse strand, counting down.
GCGCTGGTCGTGGCCCTGCTCTCGGCCCGCCAGGTGCTGCTGCCGGTACGCCGTCTCAGCGCCGCCGCGCAGGCGCTCGGCGAGGGCCGCCTGGACACCCGCCTGCCCGTCCACGGCCAGGACGAGCTGGCCGGGCTGACCGCCAGGTTCAACGACGCCGCCGCCGCACTGGAGCTGAGCGTGGCCGAGCTGCGCTCGCTGGAGGCCATGTCACGCAGGTTCGTGGCCGACGTCTCCCACGAGCTGCGCACGCCGCTGACCGCGATGACGGCCGTCGCCGACATGCTCCTGGAGGAGGCCGACCACCTGCCCGAGGCGCCCGCCGAGGCCGTCAGGCTGGTGCTCAGGGAGATCGAACGGCTGCGCGAGCTGGTCGAGCACCTCATCGAGGTCAGCCGCTTCGACGCCGGCACCGCCACGCTCAACCTGGAACCGGTCAACGTGGCCGACAGCATCGCCGACTGCCTGGAGGTGCGCGGCTGGAGCGACCAGGTGACGGTGAAGGCGTCGCAGGGCCTGACCGCCCACCTCGACCCCAGCAGGTTCGACGTGATCGTGGCCAACCTGGTCGGCAACGCGCTCAAGCACGGCCTGCCCCCGGTGCTGGTCAGCGCCAGGGCCACCGAGAACGGCCTGGAGGTCAAGGTGCGCGACCACGGCAAGGGCATCCCGCACGAGGCGCTGCCGCACGTGTTCGACCGCTTCTTCAAGGCGGGCGCGGGTCGCGCCCGCAGCCAGGGCAGCGGGCTGGGCCTGGCCATCGCCCGGTCCAACGTGCTGCTGCACGGCGGCACGATCTCCGTACGCCCTCAGACCCCCGGCACTCTCTTCACCGTCTGGCTGCCGCACACATGAAGACCATCCGCGTGCTCGCCGTCGTCTCCCTGCTGGCCGGGGCGGCCTGCGGCATCTCGCCCACCGACGTGCAGGACCGCGGCAACGCCCCCACCGTGAAGATCCCGCCGCCCTCCAAGACGATCTACCTCATCAGGAACGGCAAGCTCACCCTGGAGCCGGCCGACGTCGAGGACGACACCGTGGACAGCCTGCTCGGCGCGCTCTTCGGGGCCTCCAGGCAGCCGCTGCTCGACGGGCGGGACACGGCGCTGCGCGGGTTCACGTACCTGCGGACCAAGAACTCCGTCAACCCGCCGCAGCGGGACGAGATCCAGCTCCCGCGCACCTCGACGCTGACCGTCTACATCCGCGGCGAGGGCACGCTCACCAGGATCGGCATCGCGCAGATCGTCTGCACCGCGCAGCAGGACGCGGCGTTCGAGCAGGTGAAGATCATCCGCGACAACCCGAACCGCCCCCCGAAGCTCGAGGGGCGGTACACCTGCGGCGAGCTCAAATGATCACATGGTGATGTCCTCGAGCATCTCCGTGACCAGCGCGGCGATGGGCGAGCGCTCGGACCTGGTCAGCGTGACGTGGGCGAAGAGCGGGTGGCCCTTCAGCTTCTCCACGACCGCGACCACGCCGTCGTGCCTGCCGACCCGCAGGTTGTCACGCTGGGCCACGTCGTGGGTGAGCACCACCCGCGAGTTGGCGCCGATGCGGCTGAGCACGGTGAGCAGCACGCCGCGCTCCAGCGACTGGGCCTCGTCCACGATCACGAACGCGTCGTGCAGCGACCGGCCGCGGATGTGCGTGAGCGGCAGCACCTCCAGCATGCCCCGATCCAGCACCTCCTCGATCACCTCGGGCGAGGTGATGGCGCCGAGCGTGTCGTAGACGGCCTGCGCCCACGGGCCCATCTTCTCGCCCTCGGTGCCGGGCAGGTAGCCGAGCTCCTGCCCGCCGACCGCGTAGATCGGGCGGAAGACGACGACCTTGCGGTGCTGGCGGCGCTCCAGGACCGCCTCAAGGCCCGCGCAGAGCGCCAGCGCCGACTTGCCGGTGCCGGCCCTGCCGCCCAGCGAGACGATGCCGATCTCCGGGTCCATCAGCAGGTCGAGCGCGATGCGCTGCTCGGCCGAGCGGCCGTGCAGGCCGAAGACCTCGCGGTCGCCGCGGACCAGCTTGACGGACTTGTCGGGCTGCACCCGCCCGAGCGCCGAGCCCTTGGCCGACAGCAGCCGCAGACCCGTGTGGGCGGGCAGGTCTCTGGCCTCCTCGAGGTCGGCGGTGCCCGCGTCGAAGAGCGTCTCGACGTCCTCCGCGGTCACCTGGACCTCGGCCATCCCCGTCCAGCCCGACTCGTGCACCAGCTCGGCGCGGTACTCCTCGGCGGCCAGGCCGATCGAGGCCGCCTTGACCCGCATCGGCAGGTCCTTGGAGACCAGGACGACGTCGCACCCCTCGCTGGCCAGCGAGCGGGCCACGGTGAGTATGCGCGTGTCGTTGTCGCCCAGGCGGAATCCGACCGGCAGAATGGATGGGTCGCTGTGGTTGAGCTCAACCCTGATCGTGCCGTCCCCCGTGGGCATCGGCTCGTCCAGCCGGCCGTGCGTGACCCGAAGCTCGTCGAGGTAACGCAGAGCCTTCCTGGCGAAATAGCCGAGCTCTGGATGATGCCGCTTACCTTCCAGCTCCGTGATGACCACGATCGGAAGGACGACGTCGTGCTCGGCGAACCTGGTCATGGCCGCCGGGTCGGCCAGCAGGACCGAGGTGTCCAGCACGTACGTGCGCTTCGCCGGCTGGGAATTAGGGTTGCTCGAGGACACTGCCACACGTTCTCCCCCGGGTGCCCCTTGGTGCGGGCACCCTGCAGACGAGGTGGGAATCGGACCGGACCCGCGTCCCCGACCGCTTCACGCCGTCGGCGCCGGAGTCCGGCCCCCTCGGCATGTGATGGTGCAAAGGCGGGCCCTCTCCGAAATGTCCGACCTGTGACCGGACATTTCCAACGTTACGTCCTAGATACCCGATTGTCGCGTCAGGAACCGTAACGTCGGTGTCTCGCAGCGTAATCGCGCAGCGCCCGCAGGAAGTCGACCCTGCGGAAGTCAGGCCAGTAGGCCTCGTGGAAGTAGAACTCGGAATGAGCGCTCTGCCAGAGCATGAAGCCCGACAGACGCTGCTCGCCCGAGGTCCGGATGAGGAGGTCCGGGTCGGGCTGGCCGCGAGTGTAAAGATGCTCCGCGATGTGCTCCACATCGAGCACCTCGACGAGGTCCTCGATGCTCGCTCCCCTGCTCGCTTGCTCCTGGAGCAGTGAGCGCACCGCATCGGCAATCTCACGCCTTCCTCCATACCCAACTGCAACGTTCACAATCAGGCCCGGACGGTGTGATGACGCTTCTTTTGCATTCTTCAGGACATTCGCCGTGCGGTCCGGCAGCAGGTCGAGCGCTCCGACGGGGATGATCCGCCAGCCCTCGGCCACCAGCTCCTGCGTCACGTCCTCGATGATGCGCAGCAGGGGCTCCAGCTCTTCGCGCGGCCGGTTGAGGTTGTCGTTGGACAACATCCAGACCGTGACGACCTCGACGCCGGTCTCCCGGCACCAGCCGAGCAGCTCGGAGATCTTGTCCGCGCCCTTGCGGTGGCCCGAGGACACGTCTCCCATGCCCCTGGCACGCGCCCAGCGGCGGTTGCCGTCGATGATGACCCCGACGTGCCGGGGGATGCCGTCCTTGGACAGCTTGGCCTCCAGCCGGTGCTCGTACAGCCGGTAGACCAGATCGCGCAGGCCCACGGAGCGCCTCCCCAGCGGTGCGATGCCTTCGGTCGATTGACCCAACAGGCAATTATCACCGCGTTTCGCCCGTGCCTGCTCCGCCTCCCGCATTCCTCGCCATATCTCTACCTTTCAGACACCCTTCCGCCTCATTCAGCAGCTCGCGGACGAACCCCGCCAGCTCCGACGAGGTCAGCACCGCCCTCGTGCCGACGCCGCTGGCGGCCCACGCCTCGACGTACGCCCTGCGGGTCAGCCGCCACTCGCCGCGTCCCGCCTGCCAGACCGGGATGGTCCTGAGCTGGCAGCGCAGCTCGCCGCCCGGCAGGCCGGCCCTGGTGCGGTAGCGGAAGGAGAACAGCTCGCCGTCGGGCTCGTCGCCCGGGAAACGGTCGTCGGGATCGGCCCAGCGGCGGGCCGGGCCCCTGCCCTGGCGGGCCTCGTCGACACCGCGGGCCAGCCGGGCCAGGAACCAGCCGCAGCGCTCCCCCACGCTGCCGTAGGGAGTGCCGTCGCGGTGGAGCTCAAGGGTGACCTCGTACGGCGCGCCGACGCTGTCGGTGCACGCGACAGGAGTGACGGTCAGGTAAGAGCCGTCGACACAGCGTAGTCCTCCCATCCCCTGTCAGTTTCCGGGCGGATGCCGCCTAAACCCCGCCGTCAACCGCCTCCACCAGGGCTTCTCCGGCACGGGCTCCGGCTCCATCAGGCCGCGCTCCCGCAGCCAGGCGGCGAAGTCGGCGGCGTCCGTCCGGTAGTCCGGCGGCGGCGTGGCCCTGTTTCGCGCGTACGCCTCGAACGCGGCGGCCAGATCCTGCCCCGCGGCGGCGGCCACGTCGGGACTGATCCGCGCCACGATGGCCCGCCGCTTGGCCAGCAGGCTCGCGGCCTGCACCCGCATCCGCTCCTCGTCGAACCCGCCGGGCACCTCGCCCCCGGCGACCAGCGCCGCCACGACCCTGGCCTGCGCGTCCGCCAGCCTGGCCCGCTCCTGCTCAGGGGTCACCGCCGGTCCCCGGCCACGCTCATGGCCGTCCTGATCCTGGTCAGCTCGTCCGCCAGCACGGCGTCGCTGGGGTACTCGTCGTCCCACTCCAGCAGCGCCCCGGGCGGGGTGGTGCGGGCGCACAGCTCGGTGAGCAGGTCGAGGACCTCCTGGGGGGCGGTCGTGGTGTGGGTGTCGTGCCAGATGCCGTGGGCCTCGTAGCCGCCGGCGACGTGCACGTACGCCAGATGCTCCAGCGGGAGCACGTCCAGGGCTTTCACGGCGGGCAGGCCCAGGTTGACCTGGTTCGTGTGCAGGTTGGCCACGTCGATGAGCAGGCCCACGCCCGTGGCCGTCACCAGCTCGGCCAGGAACTCCGCCTCGGTCAGCTCGTCGTCCGGCCAGCCGAAGATGGCGGCCACGTTCTCCAGGGCCAGCGGCACGGGCAGCGCGTCCTGGGCGCGGCGCACGTTCTCGATGACGACCCTCAGCGAGTCCCGGGTGCGCGGGACCGGCAGCAGGTGGCCGGCCTCCACGCCGCCGCCGCGGACGAACGCCAGGTGCTCGCTGACCAGCGGCGAGCCCAGTGCCTCTGCGCATGCCGCCAGGTGTGCGAGCCTCGCCTGGTCGGGCGGCTCCGCCCCGCCGATCCCGAGCGACACGCCGTGCGGGATCACCGGCAGGCCCCTGCCCCGCAGGATCCGCAGGGACTCCGGCAGGCGGGCGGGCCTGATGTTCTCGGCGACCACTTCCACGAAGTCGACGCCGTCCATGCGTTCGATCGTCAGGTCCAGCTCCGACCGCCACCCGATCCCCACACCCAGTCGCGTCACCCCGGCCTCCTCATCCCGGCTCATCCGTCCCGCACCTCCGCCGAGAACCATCCCGCTCCGCCAAGTCCCGTCCCACTCCAAGCGGCTCGCCACGGCCGGTGCTTCCCCGTTGCGCCGGCCGTGGCGAGCCGTGGTCCGGTCAGCTGCCGCCGCCGCAGCCGCCACCTCCGCAGCCGCTCCCGCCGCCGCAACTGCTGCTCCCGCCGCCGCAGCCGCCACCTCCGCAACCGGAGGAAGCGCCGTAGGTCGCGCCGCCGGGGACGTAGCCGCCGCTGGACCTCCGGGCAGGGGTCCGGCCCGCGTGGGCGGGCCGGCGTGACTGGCGGCGGAGCTCCTTGCGCAGGGTGTCGTCGCGCAGTGCGGCCGTCCCGTGCAGCGCGATGGACGTGGCCTCGTCGTCGGCGTTCGCGGCCCGCCTGGCCGCGTCCAGGACCTCTTGGCCGGCCGGCGTCAGCGCCGCCGCCATCGACCGCCGGTGGCCGCGGAGCATGATCCCCGCGGCCACGGCGGTGCCCCCGAAGACGAGCAGGGCGAGCAGCGCGTACGAACGGGGTTCGACGGACAGCCCCACCCCCGCGAAAGCCGCCCCTATGACCGCCGCCACCGCCGTCACGAGCAGCCGGCGCGCCCAGGCGCGCAGCCGCCACACGCCGCCGTCCCCCACGACCAGCCCGTCCTCCGCGAGGCGGCGCCTGATCGCGTCGACGGCGATGCTGCCCGCCACCTCGCTCTTGAGCACGGCCACGTTCCGCCCCGACCGGCCGACGACCAGGTTGATGACGACGTTCTCGACGGACTCCTCGCCGGCCGGGCCGCGCTTGACCTTGTAGATCCGCCCGCCGCTCCCGAGGCGCACGGCGCCGGAGCTCACCAGCAGCGCGACCGCGGTCTCGGCGGCCCGCACCGGGCCGCCCGCCAGGTAGGCCAGCTCGTACCGGTCCACGGTGCGGCGTCCGAGCTCGATGGGCGTCCCGCTGCGAACGGCCCGCCGGCGTCCTGCGGCCGCGGCGACGGTGAAGAGGGCCAGGATCACCGCGGCGATCAGCAGAAAAAGGTTCATGAACGACCTCCCCTCGTGCGGTCGATCAACGTCATGTCCTGAGACGTGACTCCTGAATTGCACGGTAAAAGGACGGTCCGCTCGAACCGGGGTTTTGCTCCTTTAGCTCCCCGCCCGTGCGCAGAAGAACGGCGCCGGCCGTCTCAGTGACGGCCGGCGCCGAGGTGGCGGCCCCGAGGGGCCTCGATCAGCCGAGGCGCTCGAGCAGGCCGTGGTACTCGTCCCACAGCTCCTTGGGCAGGTGGTCGCCGAACTTCTCGAAGTGGGCCGGGATCAGCGCCGCCTCCTCGCGCCAGACGTCCTTGTCGACGCTCAGCAGCGTACGCAGGTCCTCATCGGACAGGTCCAGGCCCTCGGTGTCGAGGTCGGCGGGCAGCAGCCCGATCGGCGTGGGCACGGCCTTCGCCTCGCCGTTGAGGCGCTCCACGATCCACTTGAGCACCCGGCTGTTCTCACCGAAGCCCGGCCAGACGAACCTGCCTTCGGCGTTCTTGCGGAACCAGTTCACGTAGTAGATGCGCGGCGGCTTCGCGCCCTTGCGACGGCCGATCTCCAGCCAGTGGCCGAAGTAGTCGCCCATGTTGTAGCCGCAGAACGGCAGCATCGCGAACGGGTCGTGACGCAGCTCGCCCACCTTGCCCTCGGCCGCGGCGGTCTTCTCGGAGGCGACGTTGGCTCCGAGAAAGACGCCGTGCTCCCAGCTCAGCGACTCCGTCACCAGAGGAACGGCGGTCGCCCGGCGCCCTCCGAACAGGATCGCCGAGATGGGCACGCCCTTGGGGTCCTGCCATTCAGGCGCGATGGTCGGGCACTGCGCGGCGGGGGTGGTGAAGCGGGCGTTCGGGTGGGCGGCAGGCTCGTCGCCGTCCGGCGTCCACGAGCGGCCCTTCCAGTCGGTCAGGTGCGCCGGCGGCTGCTCGGTGAGCCCCTCCCACCACACGTCGCCGTCGTCGGTGAGCGCGACGTTGGTGAAGATGCTGTTGCCCCAGAGCGTCCTGACCGCGTTGGCGTTGGTCACCTCGCCGGTGCCGGGGGCCACGCCGAAGAAGCCGGCCTCCGGGTTGATCGCGTAGAGGCGGCCGTCGTCGCCGAAGCGCATCCAGGCGATGTCGTCGCCGATCGTCTCGACCTTCCAGCCGGGGATCGTGGGCTGGAGCATGGCGAGGTTCGTCTTGCCGCAGGCGCTCGGGAAGGCGGCGGCGATGTAGCGGGTCTCGCCCGACGGCGGCGTGAGCTTCAGGATGAGCATGTGCTCGGCCAGCCAGCCCTCGTCGCGGGCCATGACGCTGGCGATGCGCAGGGCGTAGCACTTCTTGCCGAGCAGCGCGTTGCCGCCGTAGCCGGAGCCGTACGACCAGATCTCGCGCGTCTCGGGGAAGTGGCTGATGTACTTCGTCGAGCTGCACGGCCACGGCACGTCGGCCTGGCCGGGCTCCAGCGGCGCGCCGACGGAGTGCACGGCCTTGACGAAGTCGCCGCGCTCCTCGATGAGCCGCAGCGCCCGATCGCCCATGCGGGTCATCACGCGCATGGAGACGGCGACGTACGGGGAGTCGGTGATCTCGACCCCGAGCTGCGAGATCTCCCCGCCCAGCGGACCCATGCAGAACGGGACGACGTACATGGTCCTGCCGCGCATGCAGCCCTTGAACAGCTCGCCGAACGTGCGGCGCATCTCGGCGGGCGCGATCCAGTTGTTGGTCGGCCCCGCGTCCTCCTCGCGCTCCGAGCAGATGAACGTGCGGTCCTCGACGCGGGCCACGTCGCTCGGGTCGGACTTGGCGTAGAAGCTGTTGGGCCGGGCGGCCAGGCGCGTGAACGTCCCCTGCTCGACGAGGAGGTTGGTGAGCCGCGTCCACTCCTCCTCAGACCCGTCGCACCACTCGACGCGGTCCGGTTGGGTAAGGGCGGCGACCTCGTTCACCCACGCAGCCAATTCCTTATTGCTGGTGGGTGCGGTTACTTCTACGGAAACGGACACGGCGCTGACTCCTCCACTCTCCCAGGGCCCAGTCATCATTAACGACGAAGCGGCTTTCACGCCAATTGGCATAGACCTGTCGGTCAGGCCGTCGCCGCAGGCAGCGGCCCTGACGATTGGGGGAGCCTACCCAAGGAGAGGAGATTTAAAAGAGGCAATTCCCGGCAGTGGTCCAGACCAATACGGCTGGTCTGAACCAATTTCCGAAGTGGTTTAGTCCATTCGCCGGTCCGTTTCCGCTGGCGGGTCTCAGGAATTGACGTCGGGGCCCGCGGCGCGAACGCGGTCGACGTGCTGCAGCGCGTCTCTCAGATCGGCCAGCCACGTGTCGGTGTGTCTGCCGACCAGACGCACGCACCACGCGAGCGCGTCGCTGCGGCTTCTTGCCACGCCGGCGGCCACGAGCGTGTCGAGCACCTGGCGCTCGGCCTGGCGCAACCGGGTCATGACGGGCACCGACAGTGTGGTGAACATCACAGTCTCGCCACCGCACACCACGCCCCAGGAGACCTTCTGGCGGAACTTGTGCTCGGCCTCCCTGGCGATCTCGATCCGCCGCTCCCTGGTCTCCTCCCTGAAGCGGCGGGCCAGCCCGTCGATCAGCGCGGCCCGCTCGGCCTCGGGCGCGTCCTGCGGCGGGTCGGGGAGCGGACCCAGGACCGCGATCTCCTCGCGGTCGACGATGATCTCGGGAGCGCCGGTGAACCAGTCGCCGGGCAGCCGTCCGGTGAACCACCCGCGCACCTGCGCCGTCACGTCATCTGTTGCCATGTAATCAACATTACATACTTGCGGCGCTTTTGCACGCGCTTGAAGGCGGAGGTTCTGCGGGGTGGTTCCGGGGGTGGTTCTTCTGGGTGGTTCTCAGCGCACCTTGGCGGCGGCGATCGGGCTGACCCTCACGACTCCGGCCAGGTTGCGGGTGCTCACCGGAACGATCTTCACGACGTCTCCGGTACGCGGCGCATGCAGCATTTTCCCGTTACCCCAATAAATCGCCACGTGGGAAATGTAAGCGGGATTTGTCGGGTCGTTTCGCCAGAAGAGCAGGTCGCCCGGCTGCGCCTGCGCGTACGGCACCTGCGGCCCCGTCACCCACTGCTGGTGCGTCACCCGGGGCATGCGCACCCCGGCCTGCGCGAAAGCCCACTGCACGAGTCCCGAGCAGTCGAAGGTGTCGGGCCCCTCGGCGCCCCACACGTACGGGCGGCCCAGCTTCGACACGGCCGCCCTGAGCGCCACCGTGAGCTGCTCGCCCGTCATGAACGACCCGGCGGGCCAGTTCTGGGTCACCTTCTGCTTCGGCTGCGGCAGCACCGGGTTGACCATCGCCACCTGCGTGCCCTTGGGCAGCCTGGCGAGTATGCGCTTGCGCAGCACGTCGGAGTCGGCCTTGGGCGCGCTGACGATGAGCGCGTTGTCGCGCGGCAGGCCCAGGCTGCGGCCGATGTCCTTGGAGACGACGGCGTCGACGGCGCCGAAGCCGGTGGTGGCGTACGCGCCGACCCGCAGTTGCAGCGCCTGCCCCGCGGAGACCCGGCTGTGCAGCGGCAGCCCGCCGTCGTTGCCCAGCACGAACGAGACCGCCACGTCGCCGGCCGCGACGTTCTGCCACAGCGCGTCGGACGAGGCGGTCACCTTGGGGGTGTAGGCGCGGAACGTGGACGGGTTGACCGCCAGCGTCTGCACCCGCTTGCCGTCCAGCATGATCGAGGCGGCGTCGGCCAGCTCCAGCGCCCGCACGCCCGGCACCTTGGCCACCTTCTGCAGCAGCTCCTGGGTGAAGGGCTTGCGGGTGAGCACGAACAGGTTGGGCTTGTGCAGCTTGCTCAGCGGCGCCACCGGCTGAATGGCCTGACCCGTGGGTGAGGCCGTCGGCGACGCCTGGACGCGCTCCGGCCGCTTCTGCGCCAGCAGCGACTGCTTCGGCGTGGCGCGCGGCACCTCGGGCTCTAAGAGGCTCTCGGGCTGCGCGAGTAAGAGCACGTCGGCGGTCAGCACCGCGACCAGGGCCACCACGATGAACGGCACCAGCCTGGCCGTGTTACGCCGCCGCCGGTTCCTGACCAGGAAGCTCAGATCCTGGCGAATTCCGGACCCATGCGAAAATGCCGCCGGGCCATCGGGGGCCCGGCGGTCGTCGTTCGGTGGGGTCAGTTGCCGATGTACGGCACAGCCTCGAGGATCTCGACGGTGTTCTGCCGTCCGTTGGGCATGGAGTAGGTCGCCTTCTCGCCGATCTTCTTGCCGTTGATCGCCGCCCCGAGCGGGGACTTGGGCGAGTAGACGTCGATCGGTGCTCCGCTCTCCTCGCGGGAGGCGAGCAGGAAGGTGACCTCGTCGTCGTCACCGACGAACCGGATCGTCACGGTCATGCCGGGCCCGACGACGCCTTCGGCCTTGGGGGCCTCTCCGACCTGGGCGTTGTCGAGGATCTGCCTGAGGTGGAAGATCCGGGCCTCCATCTTGCCCTGCTCGTCCTTGGCGGCGTGATAGCCGCCGTTCTCACGCAGGTCGCCCTCTTCCCGAGCGGCCTCGATCTTCTTGGCGATGTCGACGCGCCCGGGACCAGAGAGATATTCGTACTCCGCCTTCAGACGGTCGTACGCCTCCTGCGTCAGCCATGTGACGTTCTCATCGCGAGAGTCGGCCACGGGTTCTCCTTGCTTGCCTAGGGGGCCCTGAGATCACTTGAGGTTGCATACGGTTGAATTGCGAAAGGCTAACAAGTCCGTCGCTCGAACGCTTCCCCAAATGTCTCACTATACGAGATTGCAGTACTGGATGTGGACGGAAGTCGCCTGACCGCTCGTGTCGAGGCTTTCCTTGAGCTGCTTACTACCCTCACCAGCCGGGATTCTTACTTCTTTGCTGCCCACTTCCGCGTGATCGACGTCCAGCGCCCTGATCCGGCAGACGGCCACCCTATCGTCGGGCTTGTACACCTCAAAGGTGATCTCCGCCCGCGTCGGACCGGTGATCTCGAACGTCACCACCTGCGACGGCGCCTCCGACCCGCCCGCCGTCATCGACCACATCACGTAGCCCCAGCCGCCCGCGATGATGGCCACCAGCACGCCTATCACCACGTGGACGACGAGCCGGCCGCCTCTCCTGGGCCGGTCGGGGAAGTCGTCGGGTGTGCCGAGAACGGGCCCGTTCCCGGCATCTCTGGTGACCATGGCGGAATCTCCCTGCACTCCCTCGGCGTTATCCGAGACAATTGTCGCCCGCGAGGGGTGTGCCCTCGCGACCGCCCAGCAGAAACTAACCTCTCTGGGCGAGTGACCGGTCCCTACTGAGGAGCTTCGAGCCCGTGAGTGCACCGTTGAGGCTGATGGCCGTCCACGCCCACCCCGACGACGAGTCGAGCAAGGGCGCCGCCACCATGGCGCGTTATGTGCGCGAGGGCGTGGAAGTGCTGGTCTGTACGTGCACGGGCGGCGAACGAGGATCCGTGCTCAACAAGAAGATGGACCGGCCCGAGGTCGTGGCCAACATCGCGGAGGTGCGCAGGGCCGAGATGGCGCGGGCCCGCGAGATCCTCGGCGTGCAGCAGCGTTTCATGGGCTTCGTCGACTCCGGGCTGCCGGAGAGCGAGGACGAGGCGCTGCCAGAGGGCTGCTTCGCGGTGCAGAAGCTTGAGGACGCCACCGCGCCGCTGGTCGCCGCGATCCGCGAGTTCCGGCCGCACGTGATCATCACGTACGACGACGACGGCGGCTACCCGCACCCCGACCACATCATGACCAACAGGGTCTCGGTCGAGGCGTTCGAGGCGGCCGGCGACCCCGACCGCTACCCCGGCACCGGTGACCCGTGGCAGCCGCTCAAGCTCTACTACCACATGGGCTTCACCAAGGAGCGCTTCGAGGCGCTGCACGAGGCCATGATGGAGCGCGGGCTCGGCTCCCCCTACGCCGACTGGATCTCCCGCTGGGAGGACCGTCCCGCCAAGTGGCCGGTCACCACCCGCGTGCCGTGCGGCGACTACTTCGAGATCCGCGACCAGGCGCTGCTGGCGCACGCCACCCAGGTCGACCCCGACGACGGCTTCTGGTTCGTCTGCCCGCGCGAGCTGCAGCAGGAGATCTGGCCGACCGAGGACTACCACCTGGCCCGCTCGCTGGTCGACACCGCGGTGCCCGAGGACGACCTGTTCGCCGGCATCCACGCCGACGAGGTCGAACCGGCCTGCCACTGACCGGACCACGGCATCGCGGTGGCAGACTGGAGTCGTGACCGTTCTAGCAGCAGGTGAAGTCAGCCCGGGCCTGCTCGGGTTCGTGGTCGTGGCCGTGCTCGGTTTCGCGCTCTACATGCTGATCAAGTCGATGAACAAGCAGATGTCGAAGATCCAGGTGCCGCGCGAGCACGAGCAGGACAGCGACCAGGCCGAGCCGGCCCAGGCGTCCGCCCAGGCGTCGGGCAAGGCGGCGCGCGGCGCCGACGACAAGGCCGGCAAGTAGATGGCCGACGTCGTCGACAACCCGGCGGAGAGCCGCTTCGAGATCCGCGTGGACGGCGAGGTCGCGGGGTTCGCCGACTATCGCCTGCTGCCCACGAAGATCGTCTTCCTGCACACCGAGGTCAAGCCCGCCTACGAGGGGCAGGGGCTGGCCGCCGCGCTGGTCGCCCACGCCCTGCGGGCCAGCGCCGACACGGGGCTGAAGGTGCAGCCGCTCTGCCCGTACGTCGCCAAATACATCAAGCGGCACCCCGAGTTCCAGGAGCTCCTCGACACCGAGAGTTGACCCGGGGCTCAGTCCTCGCCCGACCAGGCGCGCTCCAGCGCCTTGGGCAGGCCCCACCAGCCCAGCGGGGTCAGCACGTCGTCGGCGTCCACGATGCCGAGCAGGCCCCACAGGCTCACCACCGAGGCGAAGAGGCTCTCGGTGGTGTGGAGGTCCTCGTCGTCCTGGTCGTCGATGTCGATGTCCTCCGACTCGGCGATCAGCCGCGCCATCCGCTCGGGCGAGGCCAGCACACCCGGCCCCATCCTGACCAGCGCCGCCACTCCGGCCAGCCAGTCGGCGTGCTGGATGGCGCACAGGTTGGCGAGTGCGGTGTCCTCCTCGCTCAGCTCCCTGTCGAGGTCGGCGAACTCCTCCAGCACGTCGGCGCCCTCCGACAGGTCGGCGATCGGCCCCGCGATGCCCGCCGCGACCGCCAGCCACAGCTCCACGTCGTCGTCGGGCAGCGGCCGCTCGTCGAAGCCCGCGCAGGCCCGCAGCACGCTGGAGGGGTAGCCGGGCAGGGCCAGCAGGGCGCGCAGCCTGGTCGCCGCCGTCTCCAGCTCCGCCATCGGCAGCTCGGGCTGCTTGGGCAGCTCGGCGAGTATGCGCCGCAGCTCCGACAGCGCGAACTCCTCCTCCTCGTCCCAGGCCGAGAACAGCTCCTCGTCCAGCTCGTCGCTCACCGCGAACCCGGGCACCCGGCCGTCGGACAGCGGCGTGCTCAGCCAGCTCTCCTGCAGCTCCTCGTACGCCGCGCGCGCCTCCTGGTCGCCGGCCGCCAGCGCGTCTGGGTCGATCTCCCCCGCCTCGACCTTGTCCTCCAGGTAGGCGACCAGCCGCGCGAACATCTCGGTCGCCACCGGCCCGCGCTCGTCCTCCTCAGGCCAGACGAAGTAGCTGGGCGTCATGAGGATCGGCTCGGTGCCCGTGGACTCGACCCACCGCTGCACGTCGCCCACCGTCGCCACGCCCGCCTCGATCGCGCTGAGCGTCGCCTTGGCCGACTCCCAGAAGGCCACCGACAGCGGGTTGCCCGCCGCGACCATGGCCCGCCGCAGATCGGGCAGCGCCACGAGCGCCACGCCCGAGGGGACGGCGAGCAGGGCACGCGCGACGTCCCTGCGGGTCACGGCCGTCGCCGGCCGGCCTGCGTGCGCGCAGACGAACTTGATATCCACCCCTCGTAACCTACGCGTGCCTGCGCGATGCCGCACGTCGCCGTGAGGTCCGCCACGACGGGGTGGCTAGTGTGGGCCGGGGAGGTCCTGATGAACCGCTTGAAAGACGCGACGAGCCCCTACCTGCTCCAGCACTCGGCCAACCCCGTCGACTGGTGGCCCTGGGGCGAGGAGGCGTTCGCGGAGGCGCGGCGGCGTGATGTGCCCCTGCTGATCAGCGTGGGCTACTCGGCTTGTCACTGGTGTCACGTCATGGCCCACGAGAGTTTCGAGGACGCCGAGACGGCCGCGTTGATGAACGAGCACTTCGTCAACGTCAAGGTCGATCGCGAGGAACGTCCCGACGTCGATGCCGTCTACATGAACGCCACGCAGGCCATGACCCGTCAGGGCGGCTGGCCGATGACGGTGTTCGCCACGCCGGAAGGACATCCGTTCTACTGCGGCACCTACTTCCCGCGGCCCCAGTTCAGGAGGCTGCTGCAGGAGGTGCACCGCGTCTGGACGGGCGACCGCGACTCCGTGGTCAGTCAGGGCGCCAAGGTCGTCGAGGCGCTCAACGCGCACACCTCGCTGCCCAGCGGGCCTGAGCCGGGTGAGGAGACGCTGCGGCAGGCCGTACAGAATCTGCGGGAGTCGTTCGACGCGGCCTCTGGCGGGTTCGGCGGCGCGCCCAAGTTCCCGCCGTCGATGGTGCTGGAGTTCCTGCTGCGTTCCGGCGAGCGCGAGATGAGCGTCAAGACGCTGGAGTCGATGGCCCGCGGCGGCATGTACGACCAGCTCGGCGGCGGTTTCGCCCGCTACAGCGTGGACGACCGCTGGGTGGTCCCGCACTTCGAGAAGATGCTCTACGACAACGCCCTGCTGCTGCGCGTCTACACGCACTGGTGGCGGGCCGGCGGCGGCGACCTGGCGCGGCGGGTGGCGCTGGAGACCGCCGGCTGGATGCTGCGCGAGCTGCGCACGGCCGAGGGCGGGTTCGCCTCCGCGCTCGACGCCGACAGCGAGGGCGTGGAGGGCAAGTTCTACGTCTGGACGCCGGACGAGCTGCGTGAGGTGCTCGGCGAGGACGACGGCCGGTGGGCGGCCGGGCTGTTCGAGGTGACCCCGCAGGGGACGTTCGAGCACGGCACCTCGGTGCTGCAGCTCCTGCGCGACCCGGAGGACCAGGCCCGCTACGAGGACGTGCGGGGGCGGCTGCTGGCCGCAAGGGAGCGGCGGGTCCGTCCGGGCCGCGACGACAAGGTGGTGGCCGCGTGGAACGGCCTGGCCATCGCGGCGCTGGCCGAGACCGGCGTCGCGTTCGAGCGGCCCGACCTGGTCGCGGCGGCCACGCAGGCGGCCGAGCTGCTGGCGGACGTCCACATCGACGGTGACCGGCTGCTGCGCACCTCCAGGGACGGCCGGGCCGGCACGAACGCCGGCGTGCTGGAGGACTACGGCGACCTCGCCGAGGGGCTGATCTCCCTGTACGGCGTCACCGGCGAGCCCAGGTGGCTCCGGCTCGCGGGCTCCCTGCTCGACACCCTGCTCGACCGGTTCTCCGATGGGGCCGGCGGCTTCTACGACACCGCTGACGACGCCGAACGCCTCTTCCAGCGTCCACAGGACCCGACCGACAACGCGACCCCCTCAGGCCAGTACGCGGCCGCCGGGGCGCTGCTGTCGTACGCCGCCCTGACCGGGTCCGCCCGGCACCGGGAGGCCGCGCTGGCCGCGCTCGGCACCGTGTCGGTGCTGGCCACCGGGCACGCCAGGTTCGCCGGGTGGGGGCTGGCCGTGGCGCGGGCGGCGCTGTCGGGGCCCGTGGAGGTCGCGGTGGTGGGTGCGGCCGACGACCCGCGTACGGCGGAGCTGCACCGCGCGGCGCTGCTGTCCGACGCGCCCGGCCTTGTGGTGGCGCTCGGCCGGCCCGGCGGCGACGGCTACCCCGCCCTGCTGGAGGGGCGCGGCCCGGTCGGCGGGGCACCGGCGGCGTACGTGTGCAGGGGCTTCACCTGCCGCATGCCGGTGACCACCGTCGAAGACCTCAAAGCCGAACTGGCCGGCTGAGCCCCGCACGCCCTGAGCGGCCGGCTGAGGCCCGCACGGCGCCCCACGGCCGGACCGGCCGGGGTAAGGCTCGTGCGGTGCCTCCCGGGCTCGCCGGCTAAGCGACGGGCTGGCGGTTGCGGCCGTCCGGGGGGCGGGTGTCCTGGAGGTCGTCCTGCTGGATGGACGGCTGGTCGGGCTCGTCCGTCTCCGGCGGCGCCATCTCCTCGGGCGGCCCGTCCGAGCGGCCCAGGTCGTCGGGCAGCTCGTCCGTCGGCGGCTCGTCGGTGGGCGGCAGGACGGGGTCGGACTCGGGGTCGTCCCAGCCGGGGTCGGCGGGCGGCGCGGTGTAGTCGGGCCTGGGCAGGTCACGGTCGCGGTCGGGCTCGGTGTAGCCGGACGACCAGCCGTACTCGGAAGGCTCGGGGAACTCCTCGACGGGCTTGCCCGCCATCGCCTCGGTCATGAACGCCCGCCAGATCTGCGCCGGCAGCTGCCCGCCGAACTGCGTGCCGTAGCCGGGGATGGTGACGGTGGCGTTGTCGTCGCGGAACATGTCGACCGCGACCGAGAGCTGCGGGGTGAAGCCGTTGAACCAGACCGACTTCGACTCGTCCGTGGTGCCCGTCTTGCCGGCGACGGGGCGGTCGTAGAGCCGGGCGGCGGTGCCGGTGCCGTACTTGACGACCTGCTGCATCGCGTACGTGGTGTCGGCGGCGGCCTGCTCGCCGACCACCTTGGTGGCGACCGGCTCGACGACCTGCTCGCGCCCCTCGGCGTCGGTCACCGACTTCACCACGTGGGCCTCCATGTGCACGCCCTTGTTGGCGAAGGTGGAGAAGCCCGAGGCGTTCTGGACGGCGCTGACGGACGCCACGCCGAGCGGGAAGGCGGCGGCGTGCTTGTGCTGGTCGAGCTGGGACGCGGGGATGCCGGCCGCCTCGGCGACCTCGGCCACCTTGTCGAGTCCGACCTTCTGGCCGAGGTCGACGAAGGCGGTGTTGACGGAGTTCTGGGTGGCGGAGATGAGGTTGATCTGCCCGTACGAGCGGTCGCCGTCGTTGGGGATGGCCTGTGCGGCCGAGGCGACCCGCAGCGGCGAGTTGCCGTCGACCCTGGTGGACAGGTCGAAGCCGTTGTCGAGCGCGGCGGCCAGCGTGTACGGCTTGAACGTCGACCCCGCCATGACCTTGGCCGAGAACGCGCTGTCGTAGTACTTCGACTGTGACGGCTTGCCGCCGTAGAAGGCCACGACCTCGCCCGTGGCGGGATCGACGGCGGCGAGCCCGGTGCGCACCTTCTTCGGCGTGGCGTCGGGCAGCACCTCGGTGACCGCCCGCTTGGCGGCCTGCATGAGCTTCTTGTCGAAGGTCGTGACGATCTTGAGGCCGCCGCCGTTGATGTCCTCGTCGCTGTAGCCGCGCCGGTTGAGCTCGGCGGTGACCTGCTCCAGCATGTATTGGGCCTGGCCCTTGAGTTCGAACGGCTTCTTCGGCTCGACCAGCTCGGGGAAGCGCTCGGCGGCCACCTGCTGCGGGGTCAGCGCGCCGGTCTGCCCCATCGCCTTGATCACCGACTGCCAGCGCGCCCTGGCCGCCGCGAGGTCGGAGCCCTTGGGGTCGGCGAAGCGGCTGGGCTGCTGGATCACCGCCGCCAGATAGGCGCCCTCGGCCACGCTGAGCTTCTCGACGTCCTTGCCGAAGTAGGCGCGGGCGGCCGACTGGACGCCGTTGGCGCCCCGTCCGAAGTAAATCGTGTTGAGGTATTGCTCCAGCACCCAGTCCTTCGACTTGGACTGGTCGACCTTCATCGCGATGAGGATCTCTTTGAACTTGCGGGTGACCGAGCGCTCCTGGCTGAGGCCGCTGTAGTAGTTGCGGACGAGCTGCTGGGTGATGGTGGAGCCGCCCTGGAGCTGGCGGCCGGTGAGCGTGGACCAGACGGCCCGCGCGGTGCCCTTGACCGACACGCCGGCGTCCTCGTAGAAGGAGCGGTTCTCGGCGGCGATGACGGCGTCGCGCACGTGCTTGGGCACCTGCGACAGATCGACCCGCCGGCGGTCGACGCCCTGCCGGGCGAGCACGCTCTTTCCGTCGCGGTAATAGATCACGGAACCCTGTGCGGTCGCCTGCTTCTGGGTCTCGTCCGGAATGGGAGTCAGTGCCCACGCAACGGCGAAAAGCCCGACCAGTACGAGGATTCCCGCGCCGCTGGATATCAGGACTATTCGGAGAATCCGCCGCTTCCGCATTCCTTTTCCACCGCCACTACGCACCCTTCGGCCACCCCCCTCGTCGACCCTCGCCCAACCCCCGCAAGCTGGGCGAATGCCAAGGGTAAACGATCCACAACGGTGCCTCGTCCCTAGCGATACTACGACTGGCGGCCCTCGCGACGTGGAACATCGGCGACCAAAGGCAGCACTCGGTAGGGAACCGGAGTGTCAAGGGCGATGATCGAATTAGTCCGGAGTACGCCCCGTACATCGACGATCAAGTCGATAACCCGCTGCAAATCGGCGTTCGTCCGCGCCACGACGCGGCAGAGGAGATCGCTGTCGCCGGTGATCGTGTGCACCTCCAGCACCTCGGGGATGGCCGCCAGCCGGTCGGCCACCGGGTCGTGCCCGGCCACCTGCCTGATCTCCATCGTCACGAACGCCGTCACGTCATAGCCGAGCGCGGCGGGCGACACGTCGGGGCCGAAGCCGGTGATCACGCCGCGGTCCACGAGGCGGTCGAGCCTGGCCTGCGCGGTGCCGCGCGCCACGCCGAGCCGGCGCGAGCACTCCAGCACGCCGAGCCGGGGCTCGGCGGCGAGCAGGGCGATGAGACGGGCGTCGAGGTCATCGATCGTCATGCTGTACAGATTTACCGTCTATGGCGGGCTGATACTAGGCAGATTGTGCACTCATATAAGTAACTCTTGCGCAACTCGTCCAGGAAAATCGAGAGTTGGTGGTATGAGTGATGTCTTTCCGGTCAACGGCATGGACGCCGTGGTGTTCGCCGTGGGCAACGCCAGGCAGGCGGCCCACTACTACTCGACCGCTTTCGGCATGCGACTGGTCGCCTACCGGGGCCCGGAGAACGGTGATCGGGACACGGCCGCGTACGTGCTGACCTCGGGCGGCGCCACGTTCGAGTTCCGCGGGTCGCTGCGGCCCGGCACCGACCTGGCCCGGCACGTGGCCGCGCACGGCGACGGGGTCATCGACCTGGCCATCCAGGTGCCCGACGTGGAGGCCGCCTACGCGCACGCCGTGGCGCACGGGGCGCGGGGGCTGGTGGAGCCGTACACGATGGAGGACGAGCACGGCAAGGTGCAGCTCGCGGCCATCGCGACGTACGGTGAGACCCGGCACACCCTGGTCGACAGGTCCAACTACGGCGGCCCCTATCTGCCCGGCTACGCCGCCGCCGAGCCGCTGGTCGCCCCGCCCGCCACCAAGAACGGCCGGCTCTTCCAGGCCGTCGACCACTGCGTCGGCAACGTCGAGCTGGGCAAGATGGACGAGTGGGTGGAGTTCTACCGCAAGGTGATGGGCTTCACGAACATGGCCGAGTTCATCGGCGACGACATCGCCACCGAGTACTCCGCGCTCATGTCCAAGGTCGTCGCCGACGGCAGCCGCAAGGTCAAGTTCCCGCTCAACGAGCCGGCGGTCAGCCGCAAGAAGTCGCAGATCGACGAGTACCTCGAGTTCTACGGCGGGCCGGGCGTGCAGCACATCGCGCTCGCCACCAACGACATCCTCACCACCGTCGACCACATGCGCGCCGCCGGGGTGCGCTTCCTCGACACCCCCGACTCCTACTACGACGATCCCGAGCTGCGCGAGCGCATCGGGCAGGTGCGGGTGCCGATCGAGGAGCTGAAGAATCGCAAGATCCTCGTGGACCGCGACGAGGACGGCTACCTGCTGCAGATCTTCACCGAGCCGGTGCAGGACAGGCCCACGGTCTTCTTCGAGCTCATCGAGCGGCACGGCTCGCTCGGCTTCGGCAAGGGCAACTTCAAGGCGCTGTTCGAGGCCATCGAGCGCGAGCAGGAGCGCAGGGGCAACCTTTGATGTAGCCGGTGGTTTGCCTCGGGAGGGCGGCGGTCATCCATCCCCGCATGGGACTGCCGCCTCCGGGGCTGGCGGGGCGCTGGCGGCGGTTGTTCGCCGGCGTGCTCGACTGGCTGATCGTCAACGTCATCACCACCCCCTTCACCTGGACGACCTGGACCTACGCCTGGGACGCCGGCGTGTGGGCGCGCTATCCCGTCGAGCACACCTTCTTCGCCGGCCTGGTCGCCTTTCTCTATTTCTGGCTGCTCCACGCCTTCTGGAATGGTCAGACTCTGGGAAAGAAACTCTTCGGCATCCGTGTCGTGGCGGAATCCGGCGGCAGTATGGGCGTGGGGCAGGTCGCCGTCAGGCAGGCCGTGGAGAGCGTGCTCGTCTGGTTCTGCTGTCTGGGCGCGTTGCTCGATCTCGGCTGGATCCTCTTCGACCCGCGCAAGCAGGCCCTGCACGACAAAGCCGCGAGGACCGTCGTCGTCATCGCCTGACGCAGCGTAAACTTCTGGTCACGATACGAAGGGGGCTCGTATGCGTTTCACCAGAAGCGGGGTGGCGTTGCTGGCGGCGCTCAGCACCTTGACCGCCTGTACGGCGAGCGACGAGCCGCCGCCGATCGGCAACTCGGTGGTCGGGGGCGAGCGCGCGGGGGCGGCCGGCATCGGCGACCCCGACTTCCCGAAAGACGGAAACGGCGGCTACGACGTCGCCCACTACGACCTCGACGTCACCTACACGCCCAAGGCCAAGCGCCTCGACGGGGTCGCCACCATCCGCGCCGCCGCCACCCAAGACCTGTCCAGCTTCAACCTCGATCTCACCGGCCTGCACGTGCGCGGGGTGAGCGTCGACGACGCGGCGGCCACCTTCACCCGGCAGGGCTCCGAGCTGACCGTGCGGCCGGCCAGGACGATCGGCGCCTCGTCCTCCTTCACCGTCAAGGTCACCTACTCCGGCCGGCCGAGGCCCGCCAACGACAGCGCCAACCTCGGCACCTACGGCTTCATCCCCACCCCCGACGGCGCCTTCGTGGCCTCCGAGCCCAACGGCTCCAAGACCTGGTTCCCCAGCAACGACCACCCCGCCGACAAGGCCACCTTCGACTTCACCATCACCGTGCCCGCCGGGGTGACCGCGCTGGCCAACGGCGAGATGACGGCCAAGCCCGCCACCAAGGGCGGCCTGACCACCTACAAGTGGAGCGAGCGCCACCCCATGGCCACCTACCTCGCCACGGCCACGCTCGGCAAGTTCGACCTGCGCGAGGGCAGGACCGCCGCCGGCATACTCAACCTCGCCGCCACCGACCCCAGGTTCAAGCGCTCGCTCGACCACCTCTACACCGCCTCAGGCGAGATCACCGACTACTGGACGACGGTCTTCGGCCCCTACCCGTTCTCCTCCACCGGCGGCGTCGTCGACGACTACTCCGCCGGCTACGCGCTGGAAAACCAGACCAAGCCCCTCTACGGCGGCTTCGAGCCCGACGAGTCGATCATCGCGCACGAGCTGGCCCACCAGTGGTTCGGCAACAGTTTGACCATCGAGCGGTGGAAGGACCTCTGGCTCAACGAGGGCTTCGCCACCTACGCCGAATGGCTGTGGTCCGAGCACAAGGGCACCAAGACCGCCGACGCCACGTTCAACGAGCTCCACGCGCGGCCCGCGTCCGACCCCATGTGGTCCTACCCGCCCGGCCGCGCCAAGCCCGACGACCTGTTCAACCAGTCCGTCTACACGCGCGGCGGCATGACGCTCCACGCGTTGCGCAAGGCCATCGGCGACCCCACGTTCTTCGCCCTGCTCAAGACCTGGACGGCCGAGCACCGCTACGGCAACGTCACCACCGAGCAGTTCATCGGCCTGGCCGAGCGGCTGTCGGGCAAGGACCTCGGCCCCCTCTTCGACGCCTGGCTCTACCAGCCCAGCCGTCCCGCCTGACCGCGCTCGGAAACGCTTCCCGCCGCCCGGTCCAAGTAGGGGTGTAAGGGCGAACGACGAAGGGAGCGAGGCCGGTGCGCCTCAACGAAGACCCCGGGGCCTTTGAGGCCTTCTATCGCCGCCACGTCGACGCCGTCCAGCGGTTCGTGGTCCGCCGGGTCAGCGACCCCCACTTGGCCGCGGACCTGACGGCGGACGTCTTCCTGGCGGTGCTCGACTCCGCGCACACCTACCGCGCCGGCCGGGGCAGCGAGGTCGCCTGGCTGTACGGCATCGCACGCAACGTGGTGTCGGCCCAGCACCGGCGGGCGGCTCGCGAGTCGCGGGCCACGGGCCGGGTCGCCGGGCGGCGGCTGATGGACGACGACGACCTGGCCAGGATGGAGGAGCGCATCGACGCCGAGCGGCAGATGCGCGGCGCTCTGGAGGCCATGGCGGTGCTGCCCGAGGGCGAGCGGGCGGTGCTCGAGCTGGTCGCGATCGACCAGCTCACCGTCACCGAGGCCGCCGCGGCGCTGGGCATCAGGCAGGTGACCGCGCGGGTCAGACTCCACCGGGCCAGACGTGCCCTCTCCGGCGTCGCTTCGCCATCGGCCGTGTACGTGGAAGGACAGACGTGAGCACCTTCGAGGACCGCCTTCTCAGTGCACTCAAGGACGAGATGAGGACGAGGATGGCGACAGAGACGACGCCGGACGTGACGCCTGAAGTGACGGCGGTAGTGACGGCGCCCGCACGGCGCCCGCGCCGGCTGGTGGGGCTGACCGCCGCGGTGGCGGGGGTCGCGGCGGCCGCCACCGCGGTGGTGGTGCTGGCCGGGGTGGGCTCGGAGCCCGCGTACGCGGTCAGCAAGGGCTCCGACGGCGGGGTCAGCGTACGCATCCACGCCTTCACCGACCCCGACGGCCTCGAACGCGACCTGGCCGCGGCCGGCGTCCCTGCGGCGGTGGACTATCTGCCCGAGGGCCAGACCTGCAAGGCGCCGCGCGGCCGTCACGCGGACGCGGGAGGGGCCTTCGCGACGGGCATCCGCAAGGACGGCGACGGCATCGCCTTCACCATCGAGAAGGGCCAGGTCCCCAAGGGCTCCACGCTGGTCCTGACCGTCTCGAAGAGCGCCCAGGGCGACACGGCACCTCCCTCCGCCACCAGCCTGGAAATCGTCGAGGGCCAGGTGGCTCCCTGCGAACCCGCCTCCCTCCCCCTGCCGCCTCCCGGCCAGGGCAGGTCCGGCGGCCATCAGGACGAGGGCCCGTCAACGAACTCCCGCCCCGACCCCGACGACGGCCCCACCCTCACCACCACCCACCCCTGACCGAGGCCAGGCCCGGTGCCCCCTCCCCGAGCAGCGAGGAGACACCGGGCCTAGGCTGCCGTGCACTGGACTCCCCGACCTCCATAGGCAAGGGACGCGTCACTCTCCGGACCCGCAGACCGAAGCGCACGTAGAATCCCGAGCCCCGCAGGCCGAAGGCCGCGCCGCCCCCAGCCTCCGCAAGCCAAAGGCCGCCCCGCTCCCCCGACCCGCAGACCGAAGCGTTGCTTTCGGGCCTTTTGGGTCGGGGGTCAGGTGGGCCAGTAGCGGTCGGTGGCCAGGTGGAGGGCGGCGGCGCCGACGAGGCCCGCGTCCTGGCCGAGTGCGGCGGGCAGCACCTCGACGTTCCGGGCGAAGCCCATCCTGGCGTGCTCGCGCAGCGCCTCCTCCAGCGGGCCGAACAGCGGCTCCCCCGCCTGCGCCAGCCCCCCGCCGACGGTGACCAGGCCGAGGTCGCACAGGTGCGTGGCGGAGGCGATCGCCACGCCGAGCGCCCGCCCGGCCCGCCGCATCGCCCGTACGGCCACCGGGTCCCCGGCCAGCGCGTCCGCCGCCAGCTCCCGCGCCGTCACCTCCCGATCCTCCCGGTACGCGACCCCCTCCCCGCCAAGACCACTCCCGGCCGCCCCCCGCTCCCCCGGGAACGCGACCTCCTCCCCACCAAGACCGCTCCCGGGCGCCGCCCGGTTCCTCCGGAACGCGACCCCGTCCCCGTCGTATTCGCTCCCGGTCAGCACGCGGCCCCCGGCGGCATCGGCGTGCAGCGCGCCCTCGCCGTCCCGTTCTGCCGGCCGCACGTGCGTCCCGTCAGGCCGCCCGGACTCGCCGCCTGCGGCGCCGCCGCATCTCACGGCGGTGTCCGACTGTTGGGGGGTGTCTGGGGACACGTCGAGGACCCGGCGGGCGGTGACCGGTGCGGGGACGGGAGCCGGGGATTTGCGGGGGTTCGGGCGCCAGCCGTTCGCCAGGGCCCAGGCGGTCAGGGCGGGGCCGCGGGCCACTGCCTCGAGGCAGCCGTGGCCGCCGCACGTGCAGCGGGGGCCGTCGTGGGGCTCGACCACGACGTGGCCGATGTGCCCGGCGTTGCCGGTGCGGCCGTGGGCCAGGCGGCCGCCCAGGATCAGGCCACCGCCCACGCCGGTGGAGACGACCATGCCGAGCATGTCCGTGCTGCCGCGCCCGGCGCCCAGCCAGTGCTCGGCGACGGCCAGGCAGACGGCGTCGTTGTGCAGGCGTACCAGTAAGGAGGGGAACCGCTCCGCGAGGCGGGCGCGCAGCGGGAAGCGCCGCCAGCCGGGGATGTTGAGCGGCGAGACCTCGCCGTCCGGCCAGCTCATCGGGCCGCCGCAGCCCACCCCCACCGCGTCCGCGTGACCCGCGAGGGGCTCGACCAGGGCGATGAGCGTACGCCAGAGGGTCTCGGCGTCCGCGCCCTGCGGCGTCGCGACCCGCCGCCGTCCGGTCACCGTCCCGTCGCGGGAGACCAGGCCGGCGGCCAGTTTGGTGCCGCCGACGTCAATGGCGAGGATCACGAAGTCCCGGCCCGTACGCCGCGCAGGACGGGCCTCGTCACGACCGGCCCTGTACCCCGTGAGCCCCGTGAGCCCCGTGAGCCCCATTTCGCGGGCAGCGTCACGGGGTGCTCGTAGGGCTGGAGAAGACCAGGACGGAGGCGGTGAAGCCGTGGACGTGGTTGTGGCCGGCGACCGGCCCGACCTCGCCGGCCGCGAAGAAGCCCGCCACGCCGATCGGGCCCAGCGTGTCGCGCAGCGCGACCGGGTCGTGGTCGGCGGTGCCGAACATGGCGGAGCCGCGCCCGTTGCAGGAGAACAGCAGCGCCCCGTCCACCTTGCCGATCTCCTCGCGGTGGGCGTCGAGCAGGTCGTAGAGATCCTCGTCGGCGGTGGCGGCGTCGCGGACCTGGAAGCGTACGGTCCTGCCGACCTCGACGACGTCCCCGATGGCGACGGCCTCCCTGTCGGGGTCGATGCCGATGACGCCCCGGATGAGGAAGTCGCCGCGTTCGTGGCGTTCGGCGTACTCGTCCATGGCCAGGCCGATCTGCAGCCCGGAGGCGACGAGCTCGCGGTCGTCCTCGTCGAGGTCGCTGACGATGTCCTCGAGGCGGGCGAGCGCGGGCTGCCCGGCCAGTTCCAGCAGCAGGTTGTCCTCGGAGGCGGTGACGACCATGCTGGGGCCGATCGGCCGGCAGCCCTGGCTCACCACCGTGCTGACCTTGATCGGCCCGCTGAGCAGCACGCCGATGGCGCCCTCTGTGTAGATCTCGCCGTCGGCGAAGAGGCGTACGGACCCGCGTCCCTGCAGCCCGTTGGCCAGCCCGCCGATGAGCGGCAGCTCCCCGAGCACGTCGACCGAGCGTTCCACGAACGCGTCGGTCGGAAAGGTGTACGGGTCGGCCAGCAGGATCGCCACGTGGTCGTCCCCGTTGCGCTCCGGCAGCCCCACGACCACGAACCGGTCCTCGGCCGCCAGCGTCTCCAGCGCGAACGTGGTGAGCCGAGCGCCCTCCAGGGTCGCCGCCCACGCGCTCACGGCGGGAGTCAGCTCCACCCCCTGACCGTCACCGATCACTCCGGTGGCGCTGCATCCGATCACGTGCGCTTCGGGCGCGAGTTTCATCGCGGCCTCGCCGGCCCTGGCGACGTCGTCGGGGTCGTCGCCGCAAATGAAGAAGCAGACCAGATCTGCTTGGCCGCTGAGCCTCGACAGTGCCTGGCCGACGGCGTTCTCCGCGGCCTCCACCAGGTCGGAACCCACGGCGAGGCCGTCGGCGAAGCGGCTTGTCATCAAGGCCACGGATCTCGCCTCCCTCGACATGTCCAAGTTCCCTAGGCCCGATTCTCCCCACTAAAGGGACAAGCACGCGCACGAACCGTCACCTAATAGTCAAGATCCGAAATCTCCGCCAGGTGCGAAAGTCTCTGCCACATTCCTCGCAGGGGACGTAGTCTCGTTCCCGTGCATCAGCCACGTATTCTCCGCGAGTTGCGAGAGAGCGGCCACGTTCATCGCAGCGTCAAAGCCGAGGTCCGGGAAAACCTGCTGGCCAAGCTGCGGGCGGGTGAGCCCCGCTTCCCCGGCATCGTGGGCTTCGACGACACCGTCCTGCCCCACCTGGAGCGGGCGCTGCTCGCCGGGCACGACCTGGTTCTGCTGGGCGAGCGCGGTCAGGGCAAGACCCGGCTCATCCGCACGGTCACGGGCCTGCTCGACGAGTGGACGCCGGTGATCGAGGGCTGCGAGATCAACGACCACCCGTACGCGCCGGCCTGCACCCGCTGCCAGGCTCTGGCGCGGGAGCTGGGCGACGAGCTGCCGGTGGCGTGGAAGCACCGCGACGAGCGCTACGGCGAGAAGCTCGCCACTCCCGACACCTCCGTGGGCGACCTGATCGGCGACGTCGACCCGATCAAGATCGCCGAAGGGCGCCGGCTCGGCGACCCCGAGACGGTCCACTACGGCCTGGTGCCGCGCACCAACCGCGGCGTCTTCTCCGTCAACGAGCTGCCCGACCTGGCAGAGCGCATCCAGGTGTCGCTGCTCAACGTGCTGGAGGAGCGCGACGTCCAGGTGCGCGGTTACAACCTGCGCCTGCCGCTCGACCTGCTGCTCATCGCCAGCGCCAACCCCGAGGACTACACCAACAGGGGCCGGATCATCACGCCGCTGAAAGACCGGTTCGGCGCCGAGATCCGCACCCACTACCCGCTGACCGTCGAGGACGAGCTGACGCTCATCCGCCAGGAGTCCATGCCGGACATCGGGGCCGACGTCCCCGAGCACCTGGTCGAGGTGATCGCCCGCTTCACCCGGCTCGTCCGCGAGTCGACCGCGGTCGACGCCCGTTCCGGCGTGTCGGCCAGGTTCTCGATCGCCGCGGCCGAGACCGCGGCCGCCTCGGCGGTGCGCCGTGCCGCCCTCACGGGCGAGGACCAGCCGGTCACCCGCGTGGTCGACCTCGGCTGCGTGGTCCACAGCCTGCGCGGCAAGGTGGAGTTCGAGGTCAGCGAGGAGGGCAGGGAGACCGAGATCCTGGCCCACCTGCTGCGCCGGGCGACGGCCGAGACGTTCAGGAGCCGGCTGGGCGGCATGGACCTGTCGCCGGTGACCGACAAGTTCGCCGAGGGCAACCAGGTGGAGTCGGGCGAGCTGGTCTCCGCCGGTGACCTGCTCACCCGCATCGGGCCGGTCGCCGGTCTCGCCAAGGTCATGTCGCGGCTCGGCATGGGCGCGGGCGAGGAGTCGCCCGGGCACGCGGCGGCGGCGCTGGAGTTCGCCCTTGAGGGTCTTTACCTGATGCGGCGGCTGTCCAAGGAAGATCTTGACGGCGTGACCGTTTACCGCACGTGAACATGTCGGCGGTCTCCCGCGTCAAAGGGGGTGAGTTCATCACTTAGCCGGGGGAGACCGTCATGCGCCTGCTTGCCTGCGCCACCGCCGCCGCTCTCGTCCTGGGCGGGTTCGCGGCACCCGCCGAGGCCGCCACGTCCGCGTACGGGTACGCGTGGGCCGACGGCCAGGGCCGCCTGCGGCTCGTGCCCCAGAAGGCGGCCCGGGTCAAGGGCACCAGGTTCCACCGGCTGGCGAGCGTCGCCGGGGCCAAGGAGCTGCGGCTCGGCTACGCCAAGGCCGCGTACGGGCGGGTCACGACGGCCTGCGACCTGAAGGAGACCGAGGGCAGGGTCGCGCTCGACGGCAACGGGCTGGGCCGTACGCGCTGCGCGCCCGCCGACCTGACCGCCTCGCTGGCCCGCGGGCCCGTGCCGGTGCGGGTCGAGTACCGCAGCGGCGCGGCTGTCCGGGTCAACGAGATCCTGCTCAACGAGTGGCCCGAGCCGCGGACGGCCACGGGGACGATCAAGCGGGTGAACGACACGACCGTGTTGTTCGCGAGCGGCGGAAAGACGGTCAAGCTGGGCTACACGTACGCGACCACGTTCTCCCGCACCACGGCCCGCTGCGGCGACGGCTGGCTCACCGGCCGCCCGGTCAACGCGGACAAGAACGGCCTGGGGAAGAAAGCGTGCAGGTGGACGGACCTGACGAAGGCCCTCAAGACCGTCAAGTACCCCGTCCTGGCGAAGATCGACTACACGCCCGGCTCCGGCGCGCTCAACCAGGTGTGGGAGGTCTTCGGCGACGCCTGAGCTCTCGGCGTAACACCACGGGGCTTGTTTCGGGGTTAGCGTGGTTTCGTGATGGCCTTCCGCTATGGCGAGTACCACGACGGCCCCGATCCCCTGGCGCCTCCCTATGACGTACGCGCCGCGCTCGACGAGATGGGCGACGCCATCCTGTCGGGCTCGACCCCGGTCCATGCCCTGCGCGACCTGCTCAAGCGCGGCCTGCCGGGCACCCAGGAGCGGCGCGGGCTCGACGACATGCTCAGGGAGGTCCGCAAGCGCCGCCGTGACCTGCGCGAGCGCGGGCGGCTCGACGGCACGCTGGAGCGGGCGAGGGCGCTGCTGGACAAGGCGATCGGGCAGGAGCGGGCCGAGCTGTTCCCCGACCCGTCCGACGACGCGCGGCTGCGGGAGGCGGGCCTCGACGCGCTGCCCGAGGACACCGCGAGCGCGATCCAGGAGCTGAGCTCTTACGACTGGCGTTCCCAGGCGGCCAGGCAGACCTTCGAGGAGCTGCGCGACCTGCTGCGCCGGGAGGTGCTCGACAGCCAGTTCAGAGGGCTGCGCGACGCGCTGGCCAACCCCGATCCCGAGGCGATGCAGCGCGTCCGCGAGATGATGGCGGACCTCAACGCGATGCTCGACAAGGACGCCCGCGGCGAGCACACCCAAGCCGATTTCGAGCAATTCATGTCGTCTTATGGCGACCTGTTCCCCGAGAAGCCCCGCAACCTCGACGAGCTGGTCGACATCCTCGCCCGCCGCGCCGCCGCCACCCAGCGCATGCTGGCCTCGATGACGCCGCGCCAGCGCGAAGAGCTGGGCAATCTGATGAACCAGACCCTTGAGCAGGCGGGTTTGGCCGACGAGATGCGCCGGCTCGGCGAGGCCCTCTACTCCCGCCGCCCCGACCTCGCCTGGAACGCCCCCGAGCGCCTCACCGGCGAAGAGCCGCTGGCCATGGGCGACGCCGTCACCGCGCTTGAGGAGCTGGCCGACCTCACCCAGCTCGAGACCGCCCTGCGCCAGGACTACCCGGGCGCGCGGCTCGACGACATCGACGAGGCCGCCGTACGCCGCGCGCTCGGCCGCTCAGCGGTCGACGACCTCGAAGCGCTCAAGCGCATCGAACGCGAGCTTGAGGAGCAGGGCTACCTCCTGCGCCGGCGCGGCAAGCTGGAGCTGACCCCCAAGGCCGTGCGCCGGCTCGGCGAGACCGCGCTGCGCCGGGTCTTCTCCTCGCTCGACGCAGGGCGCCGAGGTGACCACGACCAGCGCGACGCCGGCTCGGCCGGAGAGCTGACCGGGTCGTCGCGGCCGTGGCGGTTCGGCGACGAGCAGCCCATCGACGTCGTACGCACGCTGGTCAACGGCGTGCGCAGCGGCGGCGTCACCCTCGGCGACCGGGTCGGGGTGCGGCTGTCGGTCGACGACTTCGAGGTGGCCGAGACCGAGCGGCGCAGCGCGGCGGCCGTCTGCCTGCTGGTCGACCTGTCCTACTCCATGGCGCTGCGCGGCACGTGGGCCGCCGCCAAGCAGACGGCGCTGGCCCTGCAGGCGCTGGTGGCCTCGAAGTTCCCGCAGGACGCCGTGCAGATCATCGGCTTCTCCAACTACGCCAGGGTGCTGCAGCCCGACGAGCTGGCCGGGCTCGACTGGGACATGGTCCAGGGCACCAACCTGCACCACGCGCTGCTCATCGCCGGACGCCACCTCGACCGCCACCCCGACTTCGAGCCGGTGGTGCTGGTCGTCACCGACGGCGAGCCGACCGCCCACCTCATGCGCAACGGGCGCTCGGCGTTCGAGTGGCCGCCGTCGCACGAGACGCTGGAGCTCACGCTGTCCGAGGTGGACAAGATGACCCGGCGGCGGGCCACGCTCAACGTCTTCATGCTGGCGGCCGACGACCGGCTGAAGGAGTTCGTGGACGAGGTGGCGCGGCGCAACGGCGGGCGGGTCTTCTCGCCGAGTGCCGACCGGCTGGGCGAATACGTGGTGAGCGACTTCCTGCGGTTGCGCCGTACGCGCTGACGGCCGCGAGGTTGTCGGTGCCGCCTGCGAGACTGCCCGGCATGGACGTACGGCTGAGAGACGTGACGGAGGCCGATCTGGAGGTGTTCCTGGCGCAGGAGCACGATCCCGAGGCGGCGCGGCGGTCGAGGTTCGCGCCACGCGAGCGTGAGGCGTTCCTGCGCCACTGGAAGGCCAACATCCTCGGCGACCCGACCGTCTACGTGCGGGCCGTGCTGGCCGACAGGGAACTGGCGGGCAACCTGGTGGCGTGGTGGGAGGAGGAGCGGCGCTTCATCGGCTACTGGTTCGGGCGCGCCTTCTGGGGGCGCGGCATCGGCAGCCGCGCGATGGCGCTCTTCCTCGCCGAGGAGCCCAACCGCCCGCTGTACGCCGACCCCCACGAGGGCAACACCGCCTCCGTCCGCCTGCTGGAGAAACACGGCTTCCAACGCGAGGGCATCGTCCACCACGGCGACGACCACCACATCATGCTGGCCCTCCACACCCCCAAGCCCTAGCCACCACCACAGGCAGGGCACGCACGAAGGCGTGCCCGGGCTGGTCTTCGTCGGGTGTTGCTCAGCGCCGGACTTCCAGGACCAGTTTGCCGGTGGTGGCCGCTGATTCGATGCGGCGGTGGGCTTCTGCGGCCTGGGTCAGGGGGAGCCGGTCGATCTGCACGCGCAGGTCGCCGCTCGCGGCGGCGTTCACGGCTCGGCGGAGGGCCTGGCCTGCGGTTTCCGGGAAGGTGGCGGCGAAGGCGGAGGCTGCCCCACCCGCAGCCCTTCGACACCGGGGCCCAGCGCCCTGACGTGACCGGACACCTCGATCGCCAGGACGAACGGCAGCGCGAGCGCTTCGCGCCTGGCACGCAGGAACTCCTTGAGCTGCTCACGGCGACGCTGACTGGCACTCACGAAACACACCATAAGCGACAAAAACCGCTACGGACCGGCCTCCCGGGCGGCTGCGAGGAGGCGGGCGGACAGGGCTTGGCAGCGGGCGGCCAGCTCGGGCGGGTCGAGGACGTCGAAGTCGTGTCCGAGCAGCACCACGTGCATGAGCACGAAGTCGAGGTCGTCGGCGCCGGCGACCACCTCGCAGCCGTCGCTCCCCCGGTCGTGCACGACGCCCGCCGCCGCCGGCACCTGCGCCCGCACCACCTCGAACGGCGCGTGCACGAGGAAGCGCGCCTGGTGCCGGTAGACGCGCGTGGTGACGCTCTCCTGCACGTACGCCGCCGCGTCCGGCGCCTCCCGTGGCCGGAACCGCCGGGTCCGCGCGGCCACCTCGCTCATCCGATCGACCCGGAAGCTACGCCAGTCGTCGCGGCCGAGGTCGAAGGCGAGCAGATACCAGCGCCGGGAGGAGGCGACCAGCCGGTACGGCTCCACCGTCCGCGTCCGCTGCCCCTCCCGCGACGGGTAGGCGAAGGCGACCTCCACCTCGTCCCGGCACGCCCTGGCCAGCGTCATCAGCACCTTCGGGTCGATCGGATCCCGGCCGCCACCGGCGAAGGACTCCACCGAGCCGGCCAGCGCCCGCACCTCGTGCCGCAGCCGCGTGGGCAGCACCCGGTCGAGCTTGGTGAGCGCCCGCAGCGCGGCGTCACCCGCGCTGGCCACCGCCCCACCGGCCCCGACCAGTAGGGAGACGGCGGTGGCGATCGCCTCCTCGTCGTCGAGGAGCAGCGGCGGCAGGTCCTGCCCCGGGCCGAGCTGGTAGCCGCCGCCGACCCCCTGGCTGGCGTGCACCGGGTAGCCGAGCGTGCGCAGGCGTTCGACGTCGCGCCGCACGGTACGTGAGGTCACCCCGAGCCGGGCGGCCAGCTCGGGCCCGGTCCAGATCTGGCGCTGCTGGAGCAGCCCGAGCAGGGTGAGCACCCGCTCCGTCGTTCCGCGTTCGTCCTCGCTTGCCAGGGTCATTTTTTCAGCCTGCCAGAGATTGCGGACCGATCCTGTCCGCTAGGGGTGTCATCGTGGAGCCATGAGCACAACCGCGTTCGACTGGAACGGGACGCTGCGCGAGCAGTTCACCTGGCACTGGCATAACCAGCTGCGGCCCCGCTTGGAGGGGCTCACCGACGACGAGTACTTCTGGTCTCCCGTGCCCGACCCCTGGAGCGTGTGGCCGCGCGGCCGGTCGACGGCACCCATCCAGGGCGGGGCGGGAGACTTCACCATCGACTTCGCCTATCCGACACCGGTCCCGGCGCCGTTCACCACCATCGCCTGGCGGCTCGGGCACGTCATCGTCGGCGTGCTCGCCGCTCGCACCGCGTCCCACTTCGGGGGACCGCCGGCGTCGTACGAGACCTGGGAGTACGCCGGCACCGCGGCGCAGGCGCTCGACCAGCTGGACAGGGAGGTCGAGGCGTGGCTGGCCGGCGTTCAGGGGCTGGGCGAGGACGAGCTGCGCGTCCCGGTCGGGGACAAGGAGCCGTACCCTGAATCCCCCATGGCGGATCTGGTGCTGCACATCCACCGCGAGCTGATCCACCATCTGTCCGAGGTCTGCCTGCTGCGCGACCTCTACCAGCACACCCACCTGGCGAACGACGCACGAACCACGGAAGGCGCCCAGCAATGAGCCGGCACGTTCAGATCACCTTCGACGCTCACGACCCGCGCGCGCTGTCCGTCTTCTGGCGCGACGTGCTCGGGTACGTCCACCCCGCGCCTCCCGGGGTCGAGCTGCCCGCGGGCGCCGACCCGCTGGCCGCGTGGGACGACTTCCTGGAGCGCATGGGCGTGCCGGAGGAGCGGCGCAACAGCAGCTCGGCCATCGAGGACCCCGACGGCGCCGGGCCCCGGGTGTTCTTCCAGCAGGTGCCCGAGGACAAGGTCGCGAAGAACCGCGTGCACCTCGACGTGCGTGCCGCTCCCGGCCTGACGGGCGACGAGCGCATGGCGGCGCTGGAGGCGGAGTGCGAGCGGCTGCTCAAGCTGGGCGCCACCCGGGTCCAGAGGTACGAGCCGCAGCCGCCGATGAGCGGCGGCCACATCGTGATGCTCGACCCGGAAGGCAACGAGTTCTGCCTGGACTGAACCCTGCACGGCAGGCGAGGGGTCAGGGGCGCGGGGCGAGAGGGTCAGGCGTCCACGAGGCGCGAGTAGAAGTCGAGGGCGACGTCGAAGCCGTCGCGGCAGTTGCGGTGGGAGCGGTAGCAGGGGCGCCAGGCCGAGCTGGCGCCCACCCCGGCGCGCGCGTCGCGCAACGCCTCGCGGACCCGCTCGGGCCGCGGCAGCAGCCCGTGACCGAGATAACGGACGCCCGAAAGCTCGGTGTGCTGCCCGCGCCCGCCGGCGACGAACCGGCCGAGCCGCCACCCGCTCTCTTCGTCCCACACGAGCGCGGTGCCGTCGGTGAGCTTGACCGTGGCGTCACGCGGATCGCAGGGGCCCTCCCACCAGTCCGAGACCTCTGACCCGAGCAGTTCGACAACGCGCTGCACGTAGCTGATCGGCTGCTGCAGCCACTCGTCGGAGTACGGCTCGACGTGCTTGATGGCCACGGACGGCACCTCCTTGTGCCCAAACGGTAAGGAAAAAGCGGCGTTGCCCAACCATACCCGCGCCGAACTTATTCCGTTGCACAGCCGTCTAGTCATTACGGACGATATTTACGTCCCCGACGGGGAAGGAGGAGGACCCATGATTACCGCGGTGCTCCTCGTCGTGCTCATGGTCGTCACGGTGACGGCCATGGAGCTGTGCATGCATTGCTCTGCCAAGAGCAAAGAGAGTGTCGAATCCCCCGGCGAGATCACCGGGGACTAGTCTCTCCCGCATGGACCTGCTTCTCTGGCTGCACATCGGATTCGCGATCTTCACGCTCGGTCCGATCACCGCGGCGACGATGTCGGCGCCCCGGGTCATCCGCACCAAGAACGTGCCCGCGCTGCGCTTCATCCAGCGCACGACCAGGATCTACGCCATCGGCAGCATCGGCGTGTTCGTGTTCGGCCTGATCCTCGGCATCGTCATGGGCGGCGGGCTGCTCGGCCGCTGGTATATGACGGCGTCGATGACATTGTTCATCGTGGGCATCGTGCTGCTCGTCCTCATCGACCGTGACCTGCGCGCCGCCGTACAGGCGCTCTCCAACGAGAGCGCCGAGGACGACGCGAAGGTCGAGAACGGACGGATCGCCGCGATCAGCAGCCTGCTGTCGGTGATCTGGCTGGTGATCCTCTTCCTGATGGTGGTGCCCGAGTAGGGAGCCACCGTCAGGAACGGCTCAGCCCAGCGCCTGGGTGAGGTCGGCGAGCAGGTCGTCGGCGGTCTCGATGCCGACCGACAGGCGCACCAGGTCGGCGGGCACCTCGAGCGGCGACCCGGCGGCCGAGGCGTGCGTCATGCGGCCGGGGTGCTCGATGAGCGACTCCACTCCCCCGAGCGACTCCCCCAGCGTGAAGAGCTTGGCGCGGTCGCACACCGCCACGGCCTCCGCCTCGCCCCCTGCGACGCGGAACGACACCATGCCGCCGAACCTGCGCATCTGCTTCGACGCCACCACGTGGCCGGGGTGGTCGGGCAGCCCCGGATAGAGCACCTCGGTCACCTTCGGGTGCGACAGCAGCAGGTCGACGACGCGCTCGGCGTTGGCGCAGTGGCGGTCCATGCGCACGCCGAGCGTCTTGAGCCCGCGCAGCGTCAGCCAGGCGTCGAACGGCCCGGCCACCCCGCCGATCGAGTTCTGATGGAAGGCCAGCTCCTCGCCGAGCCCCGCGTCGGCGGCCACCAGCGCGCCGCCCACCACGTCGGAGTGCCCGCCGACGTATTTGGTGGTCGAGTGCACGACCACGTCGGCGCCGAGCGCGAGCGGCTGCTGCAGGTAGGGCGAGGCGAAGGTGTTGTCGACGACCAGCAGCGCGCCGTTGTCGTGGGCGAGCTGCGCCAGAGCGGCGATGTCGGCGATGCCGAGCAGCGGGTTGGTGGGCGTCTCGACCCAGACGACCCTGGTCTTCTGCGTCATGGCGGTGGCCACGGCGTCGAGGTCGTGGAGCGGCACGGGGTCGTAGTGCAGGCCCCAGCGCTCGTGGACCTTGGAGAAGAGGCGGTAGGTGCCGCCGTAGGCGTCGCCGGGGATGATGACGTGGTCCTGCGGCTTGCAGACCGTACGCAGGAGGGTGTCCTCGGCGGCGAGACCCGACGCGAACGCGAGCCCGCGCGCGCCGCCCTCCACGGCGGCCAGCGCGGCTTCGAGCGCGGTCCTGGTCGGGTTGGCCGAGCGGCTGTACTCATATCCGGACCGCAGGCCGCCCACGCCGTCCTGCTTGTAGGTGGACGTGGCGTAGATCGGCGGCACGACCGCGCCGGTCAGCGGGTCGGGCTCCTGACCTGCGTGAATGGCCAGGGTCTCAAAACCGTTGCTCATACCAGCCACGTTAGTGGACGCGCGCCGCGCTCAAGCCGCCCTGGTCTCGTGCCTGTCCCCGCCGGACCGCGCGGGCAACCGAACGACGTCCGCGTCGATGAATCGGCCACTGCCGCCCTCCGCGTGCTCCCCGTTGATGCGCGAGAGCAGTACCGGGTCGGCCAGCGCGAGCATCACCGCGACGACCAGCCCGACCCCGAGGAGGGCGAACCCGATGGCAACCATGTCTGTCCCCTTTCCGACCTCTCCAGCATCGGCGAGGGCCCCCGTCCGCCACCTCCCCTGAAGGGCTGGTCTACGGAACGCCCGGTCGGCCGAACGGTCGATACGGCTTGTCCGACTTCAGGCTTAGGCTCGACGCCGTGGGGGACTCGAAACGCGTCGTGTACTGGATCCGCCGGCTCAGCGAGCTGGCCATGTACGGCTGGCTCGGCCTCCTCCTGCTGATCGATCTCGTGTTCGCCGCGGGCCTGGGGCCTCAGCAGTGGCTCGTCCTGATCTGCGGAGCGGCCGGCATCACGGCGCTGGTGCTGCGGCGCAGGTTCCGTACGCAGGGCTATCTCGCCCTGCTCGGCCTGTCGTTCGTGACGTCGATGGCGCTGGCCGCCATCGGCAACGGCGGCCTGCCCGGCATGGCGGAGACCGGCTCGCTGCTCATCCTGACCCTCGGCGTGCTGCGGCACGTCGAGCCGGTACGCAACGCCGCCCTGCTGTCCTGCCTCGGCCTCGCCGTCCTGATGGCCGAGGCCGGCGGCCGCGAGTACCACAACGCGGGGCTGATGTTCTCGTTCCTGCTGTTCGCGAGCTGGTCGATGACCGCGGGCGTCGGCGGCTACCTGCGCTTCCAGCAGGAGCGGCGGACCGAGGCGGTCCACTCGGTACGCAGGGCGGAGCGCCTGGAGCTGGCCAGGGAGCTGCACGACCTGGTCGCCCACCACATCACCGGCATCGTGGTGCAGGCCCAGGCCGCGCGTACGGTCGCCGAGAGCAGCCCGCAGGCCGTGCTGCCCGCGCTGGACGCGATCGCCTCGGCCGGCTCGGACGCGCTGACGTCGATGCGCCGCATGGTCACCGTGCTGCGCGCGGAGGACGAGGCAGGCAGGACGCCCGGCGTCACGCTGGCCGACCTGCGCATGATGACCGAGCGGTTCTCGGCCGAGGGGCCGAAGGTGGCCTTCGAGATCGGGCAGGGCATCGACGACCGTACGCTGCCGCCCGAGGTCATGACCACCCTGCACCGCGTGCTCCTGGAGGCGCTGACGAACGTGCGCAAGCACGCGGCGCGCACCGCCTGGGTGGAGGCGGAGCTGCGCCGCCTTGAGCAGCTGGTGACGCTGCGGGTGCGGAACTTCGGCTCGGGCTCGGATTCGCGCGTGTCCCGGCTCGGCGGCGGGTTCGGGCTGGTGGGCATGGCCGAGCGGGTGGAGGCGCTGGGGGGACGGCTCTACGCGGGCCCCTCCCCCGAGGGCGCATGGGAAGTGGTGGCCGAGTTCCCGCTCTCCTGACGGGGAGCGGGAACCCGTCAGTGGTTGGCCAGGAAGGCGAGCAGGTCCTGGCGGGTGATCAGCCCGGCCGGCTTGCCGTCCTCCAGCACAACGGCCGCATCGGCCTTCTCCAGCGCTTCCACCGCAATGGCCACAGGTTCACCAGAGCCGATCGTGGGTAGCGGCGCGGACATGTGATCGGAGATCGGATCGTCGGAGGAGAGCCTGCCGTGGTAGAGGGCTTCGAGGAGATCGCGCTCGACGATGGATCCGACCACCTCGGCCGCCATGACCGGCGGCTCCTCCTTCATGACCGGCAGCTGCGACACCGAGTATTCGCGCATGATCGAGATGGCCGTGCCGACCGTCTCGTGCGGGTGCACGTGCACGAACTCCGGCAGCCCCGCGCCCTTGCGGGCCAGCACGTCGCCGACCGTGCCCTCGTCGGAGGACGTGATGAGGAAGCCGTAGTCGGCCATCCAGTCGTCGTTGAAGATCTTCGACAGGTAGCCGCGGCCGCCGTCGGGCAGCAGCACCACCACCACGTCGCCGGGCGCCGCCGTGGCCGCCACCCGCAGCGCCGCCACCACGGCCATGCCGCACGACCCGCCGACCAGCAGCCCCTCTTCGCGGGCGAGCCTGCGGGTCATGTTGAAGGAGTCCTTGTCGGACACGGCGATGATCTCGTCGCAGATCTCCGTGTCGTACGTGGCCGGCCAGATGTCCTCGCCCACGCCCTCCACGAGGTAGGGCCGCCCGGATCCGCCGGAGTAGACCGAGCCCTCGGGGTCGGCCCCGATGATCTTCACTCGGCCGCCGGAGACCTCCTTGAGGTAGCGGCCGGTGCCGGAGATCGTGCCGCCGGTGCCGATGCCCGCCACGAAGTGCGTGACCCGGCCCTCGGTCTGCTCCCAGATCTCGGGCCCCGTCGAGTGGTAGTGGGAGTCGGGGTTGTTGGGGTTGGAGTATTGGTCGGGCTTCCAGGCGTTGGGGATCTCGCGGGCCAGCCGGTCGGAGACCGAGTAGTAGGACTCGGGGTGGTCGGGCGAGACGGCGGTCGGGCAGACCACCACCTCGGCGCCGTACGCCCGCAGCACCGAGATCTTGTCCTGGGCCACCTTGTCGGGCACCACGAACAGGCACCTGTAGCCCTTCTGCTGGGCCACGATGGCCAGGCCGACGCCGGTGTTGCCCGAGGTCGGCTCGACGATCACGCCGCCGGGACGCAGCGCGCCCGACTTCTCGGCGGCCTCGATCATGCGCACCGCGATGCGGTCCTTGACCGAGCCCCCGGGGTTGAAGTACTCGACCTTGGCGAGCACCTGCGCGGGGACGCCCGCGGTGACTTTGTGCAGCCTGACGAGCGGCGTGTTGCCCATCAGGTCGACCAGGGAATCGTAAACGCGCACCGAGGTGTTCACCTTCTTTGCCGAAGCTTGGTCAGCTTGCCGATGGCCGAGGTCCAGTGGGGGTGGCCGGCCCTCGGTTAGTTTCATGCAAACGCTACCGCCGAGTTCGACTGGGGAGGGCACGTACGTGGTGTGGCCGGCTGGCATGGCACGCGCGGCAAGGAAGATCGCTACCGCTGCGGCGTTCGGAGGTGGCGGGCTGACGGCTCTCGGAGCCACGGCGTACGGCCTGCTGATCGCCGAAGGGCTGCTGGCACGCAAGGCCATCGGCCGTCCGCACGGCCTGGACGGCCCGCCGTCCGACGGCGTCTACGGCGCCGATTTCCCCGGTGAGCCGATCAGGATGGCCATGCTGGGCGACTCCACGTCCGTCGGCCTGGGCATGACCGACCCGGCGCGCACGCCCGCGGTGCTGCTGGCCGGCGGCCTGGCCGCGGTGGCCGACCGGCCGGTCGAGCTGAAGGTGGTGGGCAAGTCGGGCGCGCCGTCGGCGGAGCTGGCCGAGCAGGTGGACGCCGCGCTGCCCATGAGCCCCGACCTGGCGGTGATCTTCGTGGGGGCCAACGACATCATCACGCAGACGCCGCCCGCGACCGCCGTACGTCACCTGGTCAAGGCCGTGCGGCGGCTGCGTGACGCGGGGGCGGAGGTGGTCGTGGGCACGTGTCCCGACCTCGGCACCGTGCGGCCCATCGCGCAGCCGCTGCGCTGGGTGACGCGGCGCTGGAGCCGGCAGCTCGCCGCGGCGCAGACGGTGGCGGTGGTGGACGCGGGCGGCCGTACGGTGGCGTTCGCCGACGTCCTGGGCCCGGAGTTCGCTACAAATCCGACAGAAATGTTCGGACCGGATCGTTTCCATCCATCTGACCGAGGTTACGCGCAGGCCGCTTACGCGGTGCTACCGTCGGTGTGCGCTGCGTTGGGGCTGTGGCCTGAGCCGCGGCCCGCGCGCGGCGAAGCACTGCAACCGATCTACCTCGCGGCGGCTACGGCCGCGGAGGAGCCCGGCACCGAGGTCTCCGCGACCCGGGTCGACGGGCGGGCGACGGGCCTGCACGGCAAGTGGGCGACGTTGTTCCGCCGGCGGCTCGGCGAGGCGGTCAACGACACCTGACACCTGCGCACCCTCGGCCGGTCACCCTCCGCGCCCGAGTCGCCACTCCCCGTCCTCATTGGAGTGGATTGCCCGTGCGCCGGCCCTCGTGGAAACCGTCCCTCGCCCTCGCTGGCACCCTCACCACCGGCCTCGCCGTCGCCGGCTGCTCCGGCAGCGACGCCGCCACCTCCGCCTACCCCTCCTGGCACAACACCAGGATCAACGTCGTCAGCAGGATGGCGGTGGGCGCCGACGTGGTCGCCGTCACCTCGATGAGGCCGGAGGGCGCGCTGGAGACCGTCGCCATGAGCCTGCGCGACGGCCGGCAGCTGTGGGCCCATCCGGCCACCATGGCTGGCCGCCTGCCCGGCATGGGCGTCTCGGCCCCCGCGCTCGTGCGGCAGGCCGACGGTCACAGCGTGGTGGTGGCGCTCGACCCCGCCAAGCAGGGCCGCTGGAACGCCACGCTCATCGCCCGCGACGCGCGTACGGGGGCGAAGAAGTGGACCAGGCCCGTGCACTCGACGTTCGGCCCGCAGCGCTGCGGCCCCTACGTGTGCCTGTCCGAGCACACCGCACTGGCCAAGGCCCGCATGGTGGTGCTCGATCCGGAGACCGGCAAGCAACTGTGGAAGCTGCCCGGCATCTCCGAGGTCGAGTGGGCGGACAAGAGCCGGGTGCTGCTGCTCAGGCTGGCCGCCAACCCCATGGTGGAGTCGTACGAGCTGAAGACCGGCAAGCTGCAGTGGCAGCAGCCGATCGAGCAGGCACTCGGCCCCGGCATCGACCTGTCGGGCGGCTGGGCGTTCGGGGCGGCGGGCGACGACCTGGTGGGCTACGTCGCCCCGTACACGAACCCGAAGACGAAGAAGGTCTCGACGTTCGGGCTGTTCAGCGTCAAGATCGCGGACGGGACCATCAACTGGATGCGGCCCTCGGTCGTACGCGTCTATCCGAGCGGCAGCCCGGGGCTCGCGCCGGTCGTCCGCCCCGTCGACCCCAACGGCGCCTACGGCGGCTTCGCCCGGCTCGACCCGGCCAGCGGGCGGGTGGTGGGTCAGATCACCGCCTCCGAGGTGCCCGGCTCCGGCTGGTGGCTGGCCTTCCCCGACCGCATGGACAAGCTGGGCTTCCTGCAGCACCGCGCCAAGGGCACGGCCTTCGACCTGGCGGCGGGCCGTCCGGTGCCGGCGGAGGGCCAGCGCGGCTGGTCGTTCTGCGTCACCGACCCCAAGCCGCTGCCGCTGCGCGGCCAGCCGCCCGGCTTCTACTCCACGGCCGCGCTCTGCGAGTACGACCTCGGCACCGGCAAGCGCATCACTCCCCCTTCGACGCCGCCGCCCTGGTTCACCGGCAGCCAGGAGGGCTGGCGGCTGTGGCGGGACGAGCGGGGCGGCCTGCATGCGGTGAACGACCAGACGGCGAACTCGCCCGGAATGTACGGATAAGAACGGCCCCGTCGGCCCCTGCGCAGAGAACTGGAATATAGTTCTACTATTAGCGCCGACAAAGGAGGGGCCATGCCCGAGGCAGTCATCGTCGCAACCGCGCGTTCCCCGATCGGACGAGCCTTCAAGGGGTCGCTCAAGGACATCAGGCCCGATGATCTGACCGTGCAGATGATCAAGGCGGCGCTGGCCAAGGTGCCCCAGCTCGACCCCGCCTCGATCGAGGACATCATGCTCGGCTGCGGCCTGCCCGGCGGCGAGCAGGGCTTCAACATGGCCAGGGTCGTGGCGGT
Organism: Nonomuraea sp. NPDC049421; assembly: GCF_040677005.1. Lineage (NCBI taxonomy): Bacteria > Bacillati > Actinomycetota > Actinomycetes > Streptosporangiales > Streptosporangiaceae > Nonomuraea > Nonomuraea sp. NPDC049421. The sequence goes on along the minus strand of NZ_JBFAQA010000016.1, from coordinate 97,946 downwards.
GATGCTGGGCCTCGACGACGTGCCCGGCACCACCGTGACCCGCTACTGCTCCTCGTCGCTGCAGACCACCCGGATGGCCTTCCACGCCATCAAGGCGGGCGAGGGCGACGTGTTCGTCTCGGCGGGCGTCGAGACCGTCTCCCGCTTCACCAAGGGCAACTCCGACTCGCTGCCCGACACGCACAACCCGGCCTTCCTGGGCGCCCGCGAGCGCAGCAAGGAGTACGCCGAGGGCGGCAAGGAGTGGCACGACCCGCGCGAGGACGGCGAGGTGCCCGACGTCTACATCGCCATGGGCCAGACGGCCGAGAACCTCGCCCAGCTCAAGGGCGTCACCCGCCAGGAGCAGGACGAGTTCGGCGTGCGCTCGCAGAACCTCGCCGAGAAGGCGCTGGCCGACGGGTTCTGGCAGAAGGACATCACGCCGGTGACGCTGCCCGACGGCACCGTGGTGGCCAAGGACGACGGGCCGAGGGCCGGCACCACGTACGAGAAGGTCTCCACGCTCGCGCCCGTCTTCCGCCCCGACGGCACGGTCACGGCCGGCAACTGCTGTCCGCTCAACGACGGCGCGGCGGCGGTCGTCATCATGAGCGACGTCAAGGCCGCCGAGCTGGGCATCACGCCGCTGGCCAGGATCGTCTCGACCGGCGTGACCGGCCTGTCGCCCGAGATCATGGGGCTCGGCCCCGTGGAGGCGTCGAAGCAGGCGCTGGCCAGGGCCGGCATGTCGATCGACGACATCGACCTGGTGGAGATCAACGAGGCGTTCGCCGCGCAGGTCATCCCGTCGTACCGGGAGCTCGGCATCGACACCGACCGGCTCAACGTCAACGGCGGCGCCATCGCGGTGGGCCACCCGTTCGGCATGACCGGCGCGCGCATCACCTCGACGCTGATCAACGGCCTCCAGCACCACGACAAGAGCATCGGCCTGGAGACGATGTGCGTGGGCGGCGGCCAGGGCATGGCCATGGTCATCGAGCGCCTGAGCTGAGCGTGCGGGCCGCGCGCCACGACGGCGTGCGAGCCCAGGGCGGGCCGCGCGACCGGGGACGCCTCCCCGGCGCGCGGCCTCAGCCGTGGTGGTCGGGGCCGGCGTGGACCGGCGTGATGCGCATGAGGACCCGGCGCTCGCGTTCCATGGCGGCGCGGTAGTCGTCCCAGTCGGGGTGCTCGCCCGAGATGTCGCGGTAGTAGGTGATCAGCGGCTCCATCGCCTCGGGCAGGTGGACGATCTCGGCGGTGCCGTCGACCTGGATCCACTCACCGAAGAAGCGGTCGGTGAAGACGCACAGCGACACGTGGGGGTCGTGCAGCGCGTTGCGCACCTTGGCCGCGGTCTCGCGGGTGCTGATCACGACGTGGTCACCCTGCACGCCTGCCGTGACCGGCGACATCTGCGGGCGCCCATCGCGGTGCCGGGTCAGCAGGACGGCGTGGTGGTGATCGCGGAGGAAACCGAGGGCCTTGTTGAGATCCATGCCCCCATGATGACGCGCCCGCGCTTGCGGCACGGGCGCGGGACGGTTGGGCTTAGATGAAGCCCATGCGGTTACGGCGGTGCCGCTCGTGCTCGTGTACGATCGCGGCGGCGTAGCCGTGGGTCAGCCCGTGCTCGTCGGCGAGCCAGTTGGCCCGTTCGTCGCACCTCAGGAAGCTCGGGCCGTTGTCGATGGCTTGGAACCACTCTGGGAGTTCGCGTCCCGTGATGGTCGGGACCCTGGCGATGAGCTTTGTCTGCGTCTCCGGTGAGTGGTTCAAGGACATGGGCACCTCCGCGGATTAAGGTCCTTTGCTTGACACTGCAACACGGACGTGCGGATGGCAAGCCCTCAGTCCGGCATCATTTTGTGACGGCAGGTAGATTTTCCGTCGCAGAGCGAAAGGGCCCCGCCGGTGCGGCGGAGCCCTTCACGAGACGGTTGCGAGCAGGTCAGTCGCTACTGGTGAAGTAGCTGACGAACCGCAGCACCTCCAGGTAGATCCACACCAGGCTCAGCGTGAGGCCGAAGGCGCACTGCCAGGCGAACTTCTCCGGCGCGCCCTGCTTGACGCCCTGCTCGATCGAGTCGAAGTCGAGCAGCAGGAAGAAGCAGCCGAGCAGGATCATGGCGACGCTGAAGATCCAGCCGAGCGGGCTGTCGGTGCGCAGGCCCAGGCCGCCGTCGACCCAGATGCCCATGACGAGGTTGACCAGGACCAGGCCGAGCGCGGCGATACCGGCCGCGACGACGAACTTCACCAGCTTGGGTGTCACGCGGACGATGCGCAGCGCGTAGACGGTCAGCACCGCGCCGAACGCGAACGCCGTTCCGAGCACCGCCTGCAGCACGATGCCGCTGATCATGCCTTCGAAGACAGAGCTGATCTTGCCGAGGAAGACGCCCTCGAACACCGCGTACGCCAGGATGAGCGCCGGGTTGGTGCTCTGGGTGAACGAGGCGATCAGGCCGAGGACCAGCGCCACGATCGCCGCGCCGATGGCGACCATCGGGGGGACGTCGAGGATCCAGGCCGCGGCGGCGGCGACGACCAGCGCGCCGAGGGTCAGGAACCCTCGGACCACGACGTCGTCGAGCGTCATGGTCCGGTACGCCGGCCGGGACGGTGGTGCGTACGACGGCGCGTCGTACATGTTCTGCAGCTGGTCGGGTGACGGGGTGGGACCGGCCCAGCCCGTCGCGGCCTGCTGCCGCGACCTGCTGAATACGGGGTTCTTGCTCTCCATCGCTGCCTCCTGTGACGACGAGCCTACGGTGCGCGCCGCCACCTTGGTCAACTGACGCTCATATGGATGTTCATACGGGATGTCGGCTGCGTTCACAACGATCCGGCCCGCCCCGGAGTTCCCGCGGTCGTGAATTGCCCGCGTGCTGCCTCCGGCAGGGCATCGACGTGCGCCGATGCGCCCAGGGGAAGAGTATGGCCCCTTTCAGCCACGGGAAAGGGCGGTTGTCAGGTGTAGTCAGGCATTCACAGAAAGGAATCTCCGCAATGCGCGGAGAAAGCAGAAAACCCGGGGTCTGTCAATGTCGGGGAGCCGGCGAAAACTTTTCGGCCGGGCAAACAGCGGCCGTCGGGCGGTCCGTACGCACCGGAGGTCAGGGCCGGCGGCGGGGCCGCTCGGCGGCCGTGTGGCCGGGTATCCACCAGCAGTGATCACCCGGTGACAGGACAAACTCGATAACAACTCGATATCGGCCGGTAACACCGCAGTGATGGTCTGTCCCGCGATGGCGGTAAACCTCCAGGTCAGAGACCTGGAGTCAATGGAGATGGCAAGTGCCCCCGGCGGGATTCGAACCCGCACGTCAACCCTTTTAAGGGGTTTGCCTCTGCCATTGGGCTACGGGGGCGCCGCAATCATACGAAACAGACCATGCTTCCGAGGAGCACAACTTCGCATCAAGCGTCACAAGTGTGAAGCTTGCGGTGAAGTGATAGCGCTCCAGGGACTCTGTCCAAGAAGAGTAGACCGTCTAGATGGTCCAGTTGGTGCTGAATGCAGCGAGCTTCCACGGCATCCGCTTCGATGGTGACGGTCTCCCCGGATCCTGGCAAATGCCCATGTACGGTGATACGCGTCGCTCGCCGTACGTCGGCGGTCAGCCCGGGGATCGACGCGCACCCCTCACGCCCCTCGTCCCAATCGGCCGCCCCCGCGAGCCTGGGATTGACGAGGACGGTCTCTCCGGCCCAGGAACGACTCCTGGGGTGGCGACCGGCGTCAAAGGCGATCAGCCGCCAGCTGAGGCCGATCTGAGGGGCCGCCAGCCCGGTCGTGGCGGGCGTGCGGCGCAGGGTCGCCAGCAGATCGGCCGCGGCGGCCACCACCTCGGGGTCGCCCGGGTCCACGGGCTCCGCCACGGCGGACAGGACGGGATGCGGGGCGCCGAGCACGTCCCGCACGGTGCCGGCCGGTCTCGGGCCCCGCCGGTTCACAACAGGTCCGGTTCGACGGGACGGAAGGTGATGTCGGAGTCGAGGCTCGCGCCGACGGCCGCCAGCCTGCGCATGAGCGCGGCGACGTCGACGTCCTTCGGCAGCTCGACGTCCGCGATGAGCACGTACAGGCGGCCGGTGAGCCGCGTGCTCATGCCGGTGATGTTGCCGCCGTCCTCGGCCAGCACGGCGCTGACGGCGGAGACGATGCCGGGACGGTCGGGGCCGTGCACGGTCAGCACGTAGCCCAGCCCGCCGCCGAAGCCGCCGCAGAAGTGACGGCGGGCGGCGATCGCCGAGGCGGTGACCACGAGATCGGGAGCACCCACCCGTTTGGTCAGCTCGGCGGGATCGAGGTCGCCCGAGACCAGAAGCATCATCGCGACGTGCCCGCCCAGCAACGTCATGGTCGAGTCCTGGATGTTCACCCCGCAGTCGGCGAGCGACCCGGTTACCGCGGCGATCACGCCTGGCCGGTCGACGCCCAGCACGGTCACCGCTGACAGACCCACCCGTGGCACCCCTTCCGCTTGCTCCATGGGCGCCGAGAACGCTCCGGCGCATGGATCGCCGGAGCGCTGCCGTACCCGAGCTAGCGGCGAGTCGTCGCCACCGCCGCCCTGAAGCCGTCGCGGGGGTGCTCCATCTCTCCCAGAGAGATCGTCTCTCGCTTGAAGAACAGAGCCAGAGTCCAGTCGACGACCACACGGACCTTGCGGTTCAGCGTCGGCACCCGCGACAGATGGTAGGTGCGGTGCATGAACCACGCAGGGAATCCGCGAAGCTTGACGCCATAGACATTGGCCACGCCCTGATGCAGGCCGAGTCCGGCGACCGATCCGACGTACTTGTGGCGGTAATCGACCAGTTCCTCGCCGCGGAGGTGGCGGACGATGTTGTCGGCCAGCACCTTCGCCTGGCGGACGGCGTGCTGGGCGTTGGGCGCGCAGTATTGGCCGGGGTTGGTCACGTCGGGCACCCCCGCGGCGTCGCCCGCCGCGAACGCGCCGGGCGAGCCCGCCACGGTGAGCATCGCCGTGGTCTTGATCCGGCCGCGCTCGTCGAGCGGCAGATCGCTGTCGCCGACCACCGGGCTGGGCTTGACGCCTGCCGTCCAGACGAGCGTCTCGGCGTCGAACTCGGTGCCGTCCGAGAGCACCACGTGGCCGCCCACGCAGGACTCGAGCCGGGTGTCGAGCTTGACCTCGATGCCGCGCTCGCGCAGCTGCTCCAGCGTCCACCTGCCCATCTCGGGCCCGACCTCGGGCAGCACCCGGTTCGTCGCCTCGACGAGCACCCAGCGGATGTCGGACGGCTTGATGTTGCGGTAGTAGCGGGTCGAGTGCTTGGCCATGTCCTCCAGCTCGGCCAGCGCCTCGACGCCCGCGAAGCCGGCCCCGACCACCACGAACGTCAGCGCCCTGCGCCGCACCTCGGGGTCCTCGGTCGACTCGGCCACGTCGAGCAGGTGGAGCACCCGGTTGCGCAGCGCGATCGCCTCGCCGACCGTCTTGAAGCCGATGCCGATGTCGGTGAGCCCGGGGATGGGCAGCGTGCGGGAGATCGACCCGGCGGCCATCACGATCACGTCGTACGCGATCTCGCGCGGCTCGCCCTCGGCCGGCTGGAAGGTGACCACGCGCCCGGCGTGGTCGACCTTGGTCACGGTGCCGTTCAGGATGTGCGCCTTGGGCAGGACCCGCCGCAGCGGGGCCACCATGTGGCGCGGCGAGAGGTTGCCCGCCGCCGCCTCCGGGAGGAACGGCTGGTAGGTCATGTAGGACTGGGGGTCGATGATCGTGATGCGGGCTTCGCCGCCGCGCAGCTCGCTCCGGAGCTTGCGCTGCAGCCTGAGCGCTGTGTAGAGGCCGACGTAGCCGCCGCCGACGATCACAATGTGCTTGTTCATCCTGAGGCCCCATCCCTCGTGGAAAGTGCTTGTGAAAGCATTCACAAGCCTACGTCAAGGGCTCTCGAAGAAGCCAGCCGAGGGGTGGTGGGACGCGTCACACCGCCAGCGACCTGGCCCTGGAGAAGACGTCGTCCAGCATCTGGGCGGTGACGCGGCCGGTGAAGGTGTTCTGCTGGCTGGGGTGGTAGCAGCCCATGAGCGTGACGGGCGAGCCGCCGTGCCCGACCTCCACCTCCACCCCGTGACCGAACGGCGGGCGGCTGCGCGGCAGCTCGTAGCCCGCCTCCTTGAGCGCCGGCCACATGGCCTGCCAGGCGTAGCCGCCGAGCGCCACGACCACCCGTACGGTCCCGGCCACCAGCGCGATCTCCCTGGACATCCATGGGAAGCAGGTGGCCTTCTCCTGCGGGGTCGGCTTGTTCGCCGGCGGCGCGCAGCGCACCGACGCCAGCACGCGGGTGCCGATCAGCCGCTGGCCGTCGCCGGCGTACGTGCTGGTCTCCTGTGCGGCGAGGCCGCACCGGTGGAGCGAGGCGAACAGCCAGTCGCCGCTGCGGTCGCCGGTGAAGATGCGGCCCGTCCTGTTGCCCCCATGGGCCGCCGGGGCCAGCCCGACCAGCAGGATCCGCGGCCGCTCTTCGCCCCACCCGGGGACGGGACGGCCCCAGTACGTCTCGTCCGCGAACGCCCGCCGCTTCGTCCGCGCGACCTCCTCGCGCCACTCCACCAGGCGGGGGCAGGCGCGGCAGACGGACTGCGCGGCCGTGAGCTCCTCGAGCGTGCCGCCGGCGGCGGCGATGCGTTTCACGTCGGCGGGGTCGAGGGCGACGGGCGTGTCAGCGGTCGCCGGGTCGTCGGGCCAGCCGGTGCCAGGAGGTACGAAGCTCATGACACCGATGGTGCCCGATCACTCGGAGCGCTTGGGCTCCGGCGTGGCGCTCGGGTTTGCTGCGCCCTCGCTGGGGCCCTCGCTGGGGCCCTCGCTGGGGCCCTTGGTGGGGCAGGCGGACGGCGTCGCCGTGGCCGCCCCGGCGCTCTCCCGCCGGTCGATCAGCGGCAGCGGGTAGCGGTTGCGCACCGGCTCGCCGCACGATCTGTCGATCTCGAAGCCGAAGGACTCCGGGCGGGTGGTGAACGGCTTGCCGTCCTGGTCGTAGAGGTAGACGTCGGTCAGCGGGGTGCCGTCCTTGGCGTACGGCCGCAGGTTGGCCACCCCCTCCGCGGTGCCGCCGCCCACCAGCAACACGTTCGCGGCCGTCTGGACCTGCGGCGACGGGTCGGCGCCCGCCCCCGCGAAGCCCGCGAGCAGCGCGATGGCGGCCAGCGCGTTCGCGGTCACCGCGGCCAGCACGACCGAGCGCCCCCGTGTCCGCCGGCCGAGCCAGACCGAGGCGACGATCGCGAGCACCACGAGCGCCCAGTCGGGCGGGGTCGCGGGGACGAGCCTGGCCTCGCCCGAAAGCATGAGGGTGGTGAGCATGCCCAGGGCGTAGCCGCGCAGCACCCACCAGCCGGGCCTCAGCTCGCGCAGGAAGCCCGCGAGACCGCCGCTCGAACCGGTGCGCAGCAGGGCGGCGCGGGCCCGGCTCAGGAGCGTGGGGCCGCGCCTGGCGCCGCTCGTCCCGTAGGCGGCCGACAGCTCGGCCGCGTACGCCTCCGGCGGGCCGAGCCTGGTGTCGAGCGGCAGGTCCGACTCGGCGGCGATCTCCGCCAGGTGGTCGTCGAGGTCCTCCAGCAGCTCCTCCCTGTCGGGATGGCCGGCCAGGGCGTCGCGTACGGCCTGTGCGTACTGGTCGGGGGTCATCAGATACCTCCGTGGAAACCCCCGCCTTCAGGCGGGGAAGGAATCGGACCCCTGCGGAGCAGGACAGGGGCAGCCGGTTCGCCGTCAGGCGAACCGGCGTATCGAACACACGCGCGATCTTTGGCCGATCGTGGGAGCATGTGGGGCGTGGCGCAGATCGTGAAGCGGGCCTACAAGTACCGCTTCTACCCGACCCCCGAGCAGGCCCGCGAGCTTGCCCGGACGTTCGGCTGCGTCCGCCTCGTCTACAACAAGGCACTGGAGGAGCGCACCCGCGCCTACCGGCTGGAAGGCCGCCGCGTCTCCTACGTGGAGTCCTCCGCGCGCCTGACGGAATGGAACCGCAGCGGCGAGTTCGACTTCCTGTTCGAGGTGTCGTCGGTCCCTCTGCAGCAGGCGCTGCGCCACTTGCAGGCGGCGTTCGCGAACTTCTTCGCCAAGCGCGCCAGGTACCCCACGTTCAAGAGCAAGAAGAAGTCCCGGGCGTCGGCGGAGTACACCCGCTCGGCGTTCCGCTGGCGTGAGGGCACCTTGACGCTGGCGAAGATGGACACGCCGCCGGCCATCGTGTGGTCGCGTCCGCTGCCGGAGGGTGCGCAGCCGTCCACGGTCACCGTCTCCCGCGACAGCGCGGGACGCTGGTTCGTGTCCCTCCTGGTCGAGGAGAAGATCATCCCGCTCCCGCCCGCCCGGCGGAGCGTCGGTGTGGACGCCGGCATCACCGCGCTGGCGACACTCTCGACCGGCGAGAAGATCGTCAACCCCAAGCATGAGCGCGCCGATCGGCGCAAGCTGGCCAAGGCTCAGCGGGCACTCGCTCGTAAGGAGAAGGGGTCGAACAACCGGGCCAAGGCCAGACTGAAGGTCGCCGGGGTGTACGCCCGGATCGCCGACCGCAGAAGAGATCACCTGCACAAGGTCACCACACGGCTTGTTCGCGAAAACCAAACGATCGCCGTGGAAGACCTGACCGTCCGCACCATGGTCCGCAACCACAGCCTGGCCCGCGCCATCTCGGATGCGAGCTGGCGGGAACTGCGCTCCATGCTGGAGTACAAGGCACGATGGTACGGGCGGACTGTGGTGGCGATTGACCGCTGGTTCCCGTCGTCGAAGCTGTGCTCGGCGTGCGGGGCCCTGCGGGAGAAGATGCCGCTGAACGTCCGGGAATGGATGTGTGCTTGCGGTGCGGTCCATGACCGGGATGTGAACGCGGCCAGGAACGTGCTCGCCGCCGGGCTGGCGGAGAGCTGAAACGCCTGTGGAGCGGGTGTAAGACCTCAACGAGAGTCCTCTCGGACGGGGCGACCGGCTGTGAAACAGGAACCCTCACGGGCAACCGTGGGAATCCCCCTCGCTGACGAGGGGGAGGATGTCAAGCTCGTTCCTCCTTGAGCAGGGCTGCCATGGTGGCCGAGAAGGAGGCCCAGGTCTTGGCGGAGTCGGCGTACAGGCGCCGGCCGGTGTCGTTGAGCCCGTAGTACTTGCGGTGCGGCCCCTCGTCGGAGGCCACCACGTACGAGGTCAGCGCGCCCGCTTTGAACAGGCGGCGCAGGGTGCCGTAGACGGAGGCGTCGCCGACCTCGTCGAGCCCGGCCTCCCTGAGCCTGCGTACGACGTCGTAGCCGTAGCCGTCACGCTCGTCGAGCACGGCCAGGACGGCCAGGTCGAGCACGCCCTTGAGAAGCTGGCTGCTGTCCACGCGTCACACAGTAGTGTGCAATGCACAGTAGTAGCAAACGGAAAAACCGGGCGGCTCCCGAAGGTGCCGCCCGGTTCAGCCGATCAGTGGAGCGCCGTGGTCAGACCAGAAGCGTCCGTGCCGTGCTCGTCAGAGCGCGTCCCCGAAGGTGGGGCCGGGCTCGGGCTCGGCGTTCTTCGGCGACGGGGTCGTCGTCGGCTTGGGCTCCGGCTTGCAGGGCGCGTAGCGGTCGCTGGAGGAGTCGCTGTTGTCCGGGCCGGTGATCGACAGCGTCACCACGCCGCCCTTGGTGGCGTGGCCACTCAGAGCGGTGGAGAACCCGGGAACGACGATGGTGCCACCGTCACGGCCGAAGTAGGTCGAGCCGTCACTGACGGTACGGCCGTTGAGCGACCAGCGGTAGGTGACCCGGCCCGCACCGGTGGAGGTGACGGAGCCGCTGGCCCTGACCGAGCAGTCGGTGCCGGTCGTGGCGTGGGCGGAGGCGGAGACCTTGGTGTGCGGCTTCGGAGCCTCGTAGTCCTTGCACCAGACCTTGTAGTACGCCCGGTTGGACGACGCGCTGTCGGGGCTCAGGACCTGCAGCTGCGCCCAGCCGCGCTGGCTGTGACGCGGGGAGATGCTGAAGCCGACCTTCCGCGAGTCGCGGACCTTGATCTTGCCGTAGTCGACGGCGTCACCGTTGACCACCCAGCGGTAACGCACCCAGGCCGGGCGCGAAGAGCTGATCACGCCGGTGAAGCCGATCCTGGCGCCAGGGGCGCAGCGGCCGGCGTAGGAGCTCGGGCTGGCCCACGCGCGGGCGCTGATGGTGGGATCGAGGTGGGTGCGCTCGACCTCCTTCAGCGACTGGCAGTTGACCGAGAAGTAGCCCTTCTTGGACGTGACCTTCTTCGGGCCGAGGACCTGGACGGCCTCCCAGCCCTTCTTGACGTCCTCGGTGAAGGTGATGGACTGCTTGACCGTGACGGTCCTGGTGCCCTTGCCCTTGACCGTGACGGTCTTGACCTTGCTCTTGGAGCCGTCGCCGTGCAGCCAGCGGTAGGCCACCTTGGTGGAGCCCTTGACCGGGACCTTGATCTTGGCCGAGAAGTTGACCTTGACCGGGCAGGACCCCTCGTAGGCGCCGGGCGCGGCCTTCGGCGTGGTGGCCGAGACCTTTGCCTTGGACGCGGGCTTGGCGGCCGTGGCCGCCTGGGCGGGCCCGGCGACCAGGCCCGCGGCCAGCGCCGCCAGTGCCGCGGTCGAGGCGCCGAACGCAGCGGCCTTACGGGCTAACCCAACAGACATCATGTGAGAGTGCTCCATTCCGTGAGGGAAGAGACGCGCTCGGGAACGGTCGCCAAGCCTGCGCCTTTCGCGCACGGCGATATGGCAAAGCCCCCGTAATGCCCCTTTACCTAAGCACAATACTGATCGCACGCTCAACACGATCGTGAATTATGAAATGTCCGGATTTCTTCAGCTATCGCGCTAGAGACCATGCCATTCCGTCAAGGATGTCGTGCTCACTCACGACGACCTGCGAAAACGCGAAACGACGGACGATACGGTCCAGAATGAGGGCGCCGGCCCCGATCACGTCCACCCGGCCCGGATGCATCACCGGCACCTGCGCGCGTTCACCATGGGTCATCGCGAGCAGCCGCCGCGTCACCTCGTGCACCTGCTCGGCCGAAATGACCGAATGGTGGATGCGCGCCGGATCGTAGTAAGGCAGCTCCTGCGCGATGCCCGACACCGTCGTCACCGAGCCGGCGAGGCCGACCAGCGTCTTCGCCCGGTGCACCGGCACCTCGGCCTCGACCCGGTCGAGCGCGGCCTCGATGTCGGCCACCACCGCCTCCAGCGCGGGCGCCGACGGCGGGTCGCCGGCGTCACGCAGGTGCCGCTCGGTCAGCCGTACGCAGCCGATGTCGACCGACAGCGAGCCCTCCGCGTGCACGGAGCCGACCACGAACTCCGTCGAGCCGCCGCCGATGTCCACCACCAGGTAGGGCGCGAGCGGGCCGCGCGCCACCTCGGTCTCGGGCGACAGCCGGGTAAGGCCCCTGGTGGCACCGGTGAACGACAGCTCGGCCTCCTCGGCGCCCGTCACCACCTCCGGTTCCACCCCGAAGATCTTCCGCACGCCGGTCACGAACTCCTGCCGGTTGGCCGCGTCGCGGGTCGCGCTCGTCGCCACCACGCGCGTCGCGACGGCTCCGTGGCGCTCGATGAGCTCCTGGTATTCGCTCATCCGCGCGAACGTGCGCTCCAGCGCCTCGGGCGCCAGCCTGCCGGTGCGGTCGACGCCCTGGCCCAGCCGGACGATCTCCATCCGCCGCTCGACGTCGGTCAGCGTGTCGTCGCCGAGGTCGGCGATGAGCAGGCGTACGGAGTTGGTGCCACAGTCGATGGCGGCTACACGCATGGTCCGTCACTCCACCAGTCGGGGAGTGCGTCCAGCGCCTCCCTGCCGAACGGGTTGCTCCCGGGCGCCGCCAGCTCGTGGGCCACGAGCGCGTGCAGGCACTTGACCCGCTCCGGCATCCCGCCCGTGCTCTGCATGTCGCGCGGCAGCGGCGTCAGGCCCTCCTCGCGGGCCGCCTTGTCGCGCCTGGCCACGTAGTCCTCGTGAGCCGCCTGGTAGACCGCCGCCAGCTCCGGCTCGGTCGCCAGCCTGGCCTGCATCTCCCGCATCAGGCCGGACCCTTCGAGCGTGCCGATGGCCGAGGCCGCCTTGGGACAGGTCAGGTAGTAAAGGGTCGGGAAGGGCGAGCCGTCGGGCAGCCGCGGAGCGGTCTCCACCACGTCGGGGTTGCCGCACGGGCAGCGGTGCGCGACCGCGCGCAGCCCTCTGGGCGGCCGTCCGAGCTGCTGCTCGACGACCTCGACGTCCTTACTGTCCAACACGTTCCCTTCCTGTCACCGACCCGCCGCTCGGCTGCCCGGTCGGCTGCTTCGTCGGCTGCTTTGTCGGCTCTTTCGTCGGCTGCTTCGTGGGCTGCTTGACCGGCTGCCCGGTCGGCTGCTTCGTGGGCTGCTTCGTGGGCTGTTCAGTGGGCTTTTTCGCGGGCTGCTCGTCGGGGACGTCCTGCTGCCCCGTGACGGCCCTGCGGCCCGTGCCCTTGTCGGCGGCCTGCACCGACTCCCACAGCGTCTCGTACCACGGCGGCACCTGCGCGGGCTGCTTGACCGCCGCCTGCGCCCTGCCCTGCTCGGGCTCCATCACCACGTAGCACTTCTCGCCCGGCCCGCAGTAGTGCAGCCGCTCCTTGGCCGTCTTCTTGATCCAGTTGGGGTCGTCGCTCTGCCTGTCACGGGCCAGCAACGCCTGCTTCTCGGCCTCGACCCTGGCCTTCTCCGCGCGCAGCTCCGAGATGCTGCGGCGCAGGCTGATGTACTCGCGGACAGGGTAGGCCAGGCTCATCGCGATCGCGCACACCACGACGGCCAGGATGGCCGCCCGCCCGGTGAGCTGCGGTCTCTTCGCCACTTGCTGCACACCCCCTCAAGTGCGGCTCGCGGCCGGAGAAATCGGGGTGCCGCGAGCCGTACTCGAAACTAGCGCCGGAAACGCGGGAACGCCGCGCGACCCGCGTAGCGGGCGGCGTCGTCGAGCAGCTCCTCGATGCGCAGCAGCTGGTTGTACTTGGCCACCCGGTCGGAGCGGGCGGGGGCGCCGGTCTTGATCTGGCCGCAGTTGACCGCGACCGCGAGGTCGGCGATCGTCGTGTCCTCGGTCTCGCCGGAGCGGTGGCTCATCATGCAGCGGTAGCCGCTGCGGTGGGCCAGGTCGACCGCGTCGAGCGTCTCCGACAGCGTGCCGATCTGGTTGACCTTGACCAGCAGGGCGTTGGCCGCGCCCTCGGTGATGCCGCGCTCGAGCCGCTCGGGGTTGGTGACGAACAGGTCGTCGCCGACGAGCTGGACCTTGCCGCCGAGCGAGGCGGTGATGGCCTTCCAGCCCTCCCAGTCCTCCTCGTCGAGCGGGTCCTCGATGGAGACGAGCGGGTAGTTGTCGACCAGGTCCTCGTAGAAGGCGATGAGCTCCTGCGCCGACAGGCCCTTGCCGTCGATCGTGTAGACGCCGTCCTTGTGGAACTCGGTGGCGGCCACGTCGAGCGCCAGCGCGATGTCCTCGCCCGGCACGTAGCCGGCCCGCTCGATGGCGACCAGGATGAGGTCGAGCGCGTCGCGGTTGGAGGGCAGGCTGGGGGCGAAGCCGCCCTCGTCGCCCAGGCCCGTGGCGTAGCCCTTCTCCTTCAGCACGCTCTTGAGCGCGTGGTAGACCTCGGTGCCCATGCGCACCGCCTCGCGGAACGACTCGGCCCCGACCGGCGCGATCATGAACTCCTGGATGTCCACGTTGGTGTCGGCGTGGGCGCCGCCGTTGAGGATGTTCATCATCGGCACGGGCAGCACGTGAGCGTTGGGGCCGCCGAGGTAGCGGAAGAGCGGCAGGTCGGCGCTGTCGGCGGCGGCCTTGGCCACGGCCAGCGACACGCCCAGGATGGCGTTGGCGCCGAGCTTCGCCTTGTTGGGCGTACGGTCCAGGTCGATCATGATCTGGTCGATGATCCGCTGGTCCTCGGCCTCGATCCCGCTGATCTCCTCCTGGATCTCATCGGTCACCGCCAGGACGGCCTTCTCCACGCCCTTGCCGCCGTAACGCTTGCCGCCGTCGCGCAGCTCGACCGCCTCGAACTGGCCGGTGGACGCCCCGCTCGGCACGGCCGCCCGGCCGGTGCTGCCGTCGTCGAGAACGACCTCGACCTCGACCGTCGGGTTGCCCCGGGAGTCGAGGATCTCGCGAGCGTATACGACCTCGATGGTAGCCACGGGATGCGCTCCTAAATCGAAAGGTGATATGCCATCAGAGCCTATCGGTACGGCTGCCCCGCGCAGGCTTCCAGGTCACGGCCGTCCGGCTCAGCCCGACGACTCCCAGGCCCGCACCCGGTCGCGGTACGCCCGCGCCGCGCCGCGCAGCTCCGCCTCGGCGTCGAGCCCCGCCTCCGCCGCCCGCCTGACGAGGTCGAACAGCTCCCTGGCCACCCCCTGGCCGACGGCCGCCGACAGCGACTCGGGCGCGCCCGCCCGCTCGGCCCTGCGCACGAGCTGGGCCGCGAGCGACAGGGCGGGCTGCCCCATCGGCACCCCGTCGAGCACCGACTCGGTGCCCTTGGCCGCCCGCTCGGCCGCCTTGATCGCCTCCCAGTTGGCGTTGACCTCGTCGGCGCTCTCGGCGCGTACGGACCCGAACACGTGGGGATGCCGCCTGACCAGCTTCTCCACGATGCCGGCCGCCACGTCGTCGATGTCGAAGCCGCCCGCCACCCGCGCGTGGAAGACCACCTGCAGCAGCAGGTCGCCCAGCTCCTCGCGCAGCGCCGCATAGTCGCCCTGCTCGATCGTCTCGAGCACCTCGTACGCCTCTTCGAGCAGGTACGGCACCAGCGACTCGTGCGTCTGCCTGCGATCCCACGGACACTCGGTGCGCAGCCGGTCCATCACCGCCACCAGGTCGAGCACCCGCGCGCCCGGCAGGTCGTAGGAGCCGGGCACCACCTCGATGACCGGCGGCTCGTCGAGCGAGAGCGCGGCGTGGCCGACGGCCCGCATGAAGTCCTCGCCGTCATGCTCGGCCAGCCACACCACGGTCTCGCCGGCGGCCCGCCGCGCGAGCGCCGCCGGGTCGGGCTCGACCACCTCGGCCTCGATGCCGGCGTCGGCGAGGTAGGGCAGGTGCGGGTGGTCGGCCGCGCCGGTCAGCACCGGGCCGGAGCGCAGCGCCTGCCACGCCTGATGGCTCAGCAGGCCCGGCGCGACCCTGGGCGAGGTGGTGAGGACGATCAGCGGCACGGTCAGCCCTGCGCCTGGGGCGCCTGCTGGGTGGCCTTGCCGAATCTGCCGGTGTCGACGAACAGCGCCGGGTTCTCCTGGGAGCGCTGCTGGTTGAGCTGGCCGTAGCGCGGGTTGAAGACCGGCTTGATGGAGTTGAACTCCTGCAGCAGCTTCTCCTGCCCGGTCTGGCCGAACTGCTGCTGCAGCTTCGACAGGCCCACCATGGCCCGGCCGTAGTCGCGGGCGTCGGTCGGCGCGACGGCGTTGGCCAGCAGGTTGATCTCGGCGGACTGGTACTGGCCGGGCTCCTTGAGCACGGCGTCCACCTCGCTCTCGCTGACCTGCACGTTGTGGCGGGCCATGAGCTGCTTGGAGACGGCCACGTTGACCAGCCGCTGCAGCACGGCCTGCGTCGCCGGCACGCCGAGCGCGGACTCGTCCAGCTGGGCGCGCTTGAGCGCGGCCACGTAGGCCTGGGTGTCATCGCTGAGCTTGTTCATGGAGATGCGCTCGTTGCCCACCACGGCCGCGGCCCCGGCCTGCATGGGCGAGGAGCAGGCGGACAGTGCCACGGCGGCCGCCGCGGCGGCCACAGCCACTCGTATCGACTTCACGTACGTCCCTTCCGACCAGAAAACCGCCGCTAGCTTACCCGGGCGGGTTCGAGGAACATGGCCTCGACCAGGTCACCACACCATTTGAGCAGGTCGAGATCGCGCAACGGCTGCCCGCCCAGCGGCTTGGTCTTGGGCACCGGCACCAGCAGCGTCTCCGCGGCCTGCTTGTATATCGCCTTCTTGTAGAGCCGGTCGAGCCGCACCTGCTGCGACTCCTTGAGCCTCGCGGGGCCGAACTTGATGTTCTGGCCCTGCAGCGTGACGTCGGTAAGCCCGGCCGCGCGCGCCCTGATGCGGAACCGCGCCACCTCCAGCAGGTTCTCGACCTCCGCGGGCGGCTTGCCGTAGCGGTCGGTCAGCTCGGCGCGCACCTCGTCGATGTCGATCGGGGCGGCGATGGCCGCGATGCGCTTGTACGCCTCCAGCCGCAGCCGCTCCGAGGTGACGTAGTCATGCGGGATGTGGGCGTTGATCGGCAGCTCGACCTTGACGTCCTGCTGCTCCTCCTGCACCTCGGCGCCCGACAGCTTGGCCTTCTGCTCCTGCACGGCCTCGGCCATGAGGCGGACGTACAGGTCGAAGCCGACGCCCGCGATGAAGCCCGACTGCTCGGCGCCCAGCACGTTGCCGGCGCCGCGGATCTCCAGGTCCTTCATGGCGACGTACATGCCGGCGCCCATCTCGGTGTGCTGCGAGATCGTGGCCAGCCGCTCGTGGGCGGTCTCGGTCAGCGGCTTCTCCGGCGGGTAGAGGAAGTAGGCGTAGCCGCGCTCCCTGCCCCGCCCGACGCGCCCGCGCAGCTGGTGGAGCTGCGACAGGCCGTAGTTGTCGGCCCTGTCCACGATGAGCGTGTTGGCGTTGGGCACGTCGAGACCCGACTCGACGATCGTCGTGGAGACGAGCAGGTCGTACTCGCGCTCCCAGAACCCGACCATGATCTTCTCGAGCTGGTGCTCGTTCATCTGCCCGTGCGCCACCGCGATGCGCGCCTCGGGCACCAGCTCGCGCAGCCGCGCGGCGACCCGGTTGATCGAGGCCACCCGGTTGTGAACGAAGAAGATCTGGCCGTCGCGCATCAGCTCGCGCCGGATCGCCGCGGCGATCTGCTTCTCCTCGTACGGCCCCACGAACGTGAGGATCGGGTGCCGCTCCTCCGGCGGGGTGAGGATCGTGGACATCTCGCGGATGCCGGTCAGCCCCATCTCCAGCGTGCGCGGGATCGGCGTGGCGGACATCGCCAGCACGTCGACCTGGGTGCGCAGGTGCTTCATCGCCTCTTTGTGCTCGACGCCGAAGCGCTGCTCCTCGTCGATGATGATGAGCCCGAGGTCCTTGAACCTGACCTCGGGGCTGAGCAGCCGGTGGGTGCCGATGACCACGTCGACGGCGCCGGTCCTGAGCCCGTCGAGGGTGCCCTTGACCTCGCCGTCGGTCTGGAAGCGGGAGATCGGCTTGATCGTGACGGGGAAGCTGGAGAAGCGCTCGGCGAAGGTGGACATGTGCTGCTGCACCAGCAGCGTCGTGGGCACCAGCACCGCGACCTGCTTGCCGTCCTGGACGGCCTTGAACGCCGCGCGCACCGCGATCTCGGTCTTGCCGTAGCCGACGTCGCCGCAGATCAGCCGGTCCATCGGGACGCCGCGCTCCATGTCGCGCTTGACCTCGTCGATGGCCTCGAGCTGGTCGCCCGTCTCGGCGTACGGGAAGGCGTCCTCCATCTCGCGCTGCCACGGCGTGTCGGCGCCGAACGCGTGGCCCGGCGAGGCCATGCGGGCGGAGTAGAGCCTGATCAGCTCGCCGGCGATCTCCTTGACCGCCTTCTTCGCCCGCGACTTGGCCTTGGCCCAGTCGGCGCCGCCCATGCGGTTGAGCGTGGGCGCCTCGCCGCCGACGTAGCGGGTGACCTCGTCGAGCTGGTCGGTGGGGACGTAGAGGCGGTCGCCCTTGGCGTATTCGATGACCAGGTATTCGCGGGTCGCGCCCTGCACCGTGCGCTGCACCATCTCGACGTAGCGGCCGACGCCGTGCTGCTCGTGCACGACGTGGTCGCCGACCTTGAGCTGGAGCGGGTCGACCATGTTGCGACGGCGGGAGGGCAGGCGCCGCATGTCCTTGGTGGACGCCTTCTGGCCGACCAGGTCGAGGTGGGTGAGGACGGCGAGCCCCGGAGTGATGAAGCCGTGCTCGATGAGGCCGGTCGAGACGTGGACGACCTTCGGCTCCGGCGCCTTGTCGAGGTAGCGCCGCAGCCTGGCCGGGACGTCGACGCCCTTGAGCAGCTCGACCATGCGCTCGGCCGGGCCGTGGCCCTCGCTGAGCAGCACCACGGCCTTGTCGTCGGCCAGCCAGCTCTTGATGTCGGCCAGCGCCTTGGCGGTGTCGCCGCGGTAGGCCTCGGAGTCGTGGGCGTCGAGCTCGACGCCCGAGCCGAACGGCGCCATCGTCCACCACGGCTGACCGAGCGCGTCGGCGTGCTCGCGGATCTCCTCCAGCGAGCGGAACGCGGCCGCGCCGAGGTCGATCGGGGCCTCGCCGCCGGCCGCCGCGTTGATCCAGGAGGCTTCGAGGAACTCCTGCGAGGTGCGTACGAGCTCCTCCGCCCGTCCCCTGATCCGCTCGGGATCGCACACGAACACCGCGGACCTGACGGGCAGGTGATCGAGCAGCAGGTCCATCTCCCCGGCCAGCACGGGCGCGAACGCCTCCATGCCCTCGACGGGGGTGCCGTCGGCGAGCTGGTCGAGCACCTCGGCCAGCGCCGGGTATTCCTCGGCCAGCTCCCGCGCCCTGGCCCGCACCTGGCCGGTGAGCAGCAGCTCACGGCACGGCGGCGCGAACAGCCCCTCCTCGGCCGCCTCCAGCGAGCGCTGGTCGGCCACCTTGAACCAGCGGATCTCCTCGACCGTGTCGCCCCAGAACTCCAGCCGCAGCGGATGCTCCTCGGTGGGCGGGAACACGTCGAGCAGCCCGCCGCGCACGGCCACCTCGCCGCGCCGCTCCACCATGTCGACCCGGTGGTAGCCGTTGTCGACCAGGTTGCGCACCACCTCGTCGAGGTCGGCCTCGTCGCCGGCCCGCAACCTGATGGGCTCCAGGTCGCCGAGCCCCTTCACGATGGGCTGCAGCAACGCGCGCACCGGCGCGACGACCACGCTGAGCGGCCCCGCGGCGGCGTCGCCCTTGACCGGGTGCGCCAGCCTGCGCAGCACCGCGAGCCGCTGGCCCACGGTGTCGCTGCGCGGCGAGAGCCGCTCGTGCGGAAGGGTCTCCCACGCCGGGAACACCGCCACCGACGCGGGCTCGACCAGGCTGGTGAGCGCGGCCGCCAGATCTTCCGCCTCGCGCCCCGTGGCGGTCACCGCGAGCACGGTGCGCTGGTCGTGCCCGGCCAGCGCGGCCACCCCGAAGGGCCGCAGCGCGGACGGCGCGATCAGCGCCACATCGCCGCCCTCTTCGAGAGCGGCGGTCAGCTTCGGGTCGGCGCGAACAAGGTCAAGTAGCCCGGAAAGACTCATCAGATACGCCCACAGCCCCACGACGGCAACACGACTACCCCCGGCCGGGTCAGGTCGCGGGGGTTCGTAACAAGCCTACTCGCCGTGAAAGCTCAGCCGACGCGGTAACCAGGCACGGAGGGCCAGCGTACGGTGAGGACCGTGGACGGCGCCTCGGCCCGCCACGAGTGGCCGACGCCCTTGCCCCACACCACATAGTCGCCCGGCTCGGCCAGCAGCACGCTGCGGCCGGGCAGCTCGACCCGGAACCGGCCGCTGACGAGCACCAGCAGCGCGGTGCGCACCTCGCCCTCGACCCAGACGGCCCGCTCCTCGCCGGCCTCGTGGACACCCCACTTGATCTCGACGTCCTCGCTGTGTCTTGGATCGCCGGGGGGTTTGAAGTGACCGAGCAGCCATCCCCGGTCGAGGGCCGCGTCCACACCCGCGTTCCCCACGTACACCTGATCGCTCACGGGCCAGGACGCTAGCAGGGAAATGCCTAACTGATTCCACTCGGTTGATTACTGTAGGTGACATGTCTGAGGTGCGATCGGTCGCCCAGAGAGGCGACCTCTTCGGTCAGCGGCTCCGCGAGCACTGCGCCGGGCAGCCGATCCGGCGGCTCGACGTCCTGGTCGCCGGGTGCGCCCACGACGAGCCGCTGGTGCTCGACCACATCGAGACCAGGGCCATGGGAGCCGACGAGGACCTGCCCGCGGTCAGGCGGGTGGTAGAGGAACGGGCCGACCTGGTCTCCTACTCGCTCGGCGACCTGCGCTCGGTGCCGCTGCCGCCGCGCGGCTTCGACGTGATCCAGCTGTCGTTCCTGCTGGAGCGCGTCCGCCACGCGGAGTTGGTCTTCGACCGGCTGCTGCAGTCGCTGCGGCCCGGGGGGCTGGTGCTGCTGCGGGTCCGCGACCGCCGCTCGGCGTACGGGCTGCTCGACCGCATCACGCCGGGCTGGCTGCGCCGGGTGCTGTGGCGGGCCGTCGTCCGTCCCGGCACGCCTGGGCCGCTGCCCGCCGTGTACGAGCCGCTCGCCTCCAGCGACGGACTGCACGCGTTCTGCCTGAGCAGGGGCCTGATGATCACCGACGACGAGCGCACGACCAGCGGGCCCGCGCGCGCCCGCCGGCCCGGCGCCGCCGCGGTGGCGCTGGTGTCCAAGCTGACCAGCGGCCGCTTCCCCGCCTCCCACGACGAGATCACCATGGTGATCAGGAAGCCCCAGCACCACTTCGCCCGCCTCATCTGACGGTCGTGACAGGTGCCGGGGAACGGCACACTGGTAGCGACCGTGCACACTCGAACAGTTGGGATGCAGATCGTGGAGTGGACCCCCGACCCGCGCGAGCTGGCCGACCTTGAGCTCCTGTTGGCGGGCGCGTACGAGCCTCTGACGGGGTTCCTGGGCCACGACGACCTGCACACCGTGCACGAGCGCGGCACGCTGGCCGACGGCACCCCGTGGCCCGCGCCCGTGACCCTCCACGTCCACGCCGACCTGTCCCCCGGCGACGAGGTCACCCTCCTCGATCCCGAGGGGCTGCCGCTGGCGGCGCTCAGCGTGACCGGCCACGAGCCCGACGGGCTGACCTCGGGCCAGGTCAAGGCGCTCGGCACGCCCGAGCACGGCCCGTTCTCCCGGCTACGGCGCACGCCCGCCCAGGTCAAGGACGAGCTCGGCGGGCGGCCCGCACTGGCCGTCACGATGCGGGGGCCGCTCGACGACCTGTCGGAGGTGACGGCCACCGCCAAGGAGCTCGACGCGGTGATCCTGCTGCTGCCGCTCGCGTACGGCGAGGCCGGCCCCGCCGTCGTGCGCGCCGCGCTGCGCGCCAAGGAGCAGCTGCCCGCGGGCACGCTCGTCGTCCCGGTGCCGCTGGCGCCGCGCGACGAGCCGGAGATCGACCTGGAGCTGCGCGAACACGTCGCCACCTCCTACGGCGCCGCCGAACACCTCGCGGGCCCCGAGCCCGTACGCATCCCAGGCCCGCCCCACCGCCGCGGCCTGGTCGTCTTCTTCACCGGCCTGTCGGGTTCGGGCAAGTCCACGATCGCCCGCGGCCTGCGCGACGCGCTGCTGGAGCTGGGCAGCCGCACGGTCACCTACCTCGACGGCGACGTCGTGCGGCAGCTGCTGTCGAAGGGCCTGACGTTCTCCAAGGCCGACCGCGACCTCAACATCCGCCGCATCGGCTTCGTCGCCGCCGAGGCGGCCCGGCACGGCGGCCTGGCCATCTGCGCGCCGATCGCCCCCTATGCGGCGACCCGCGATGAGGTGCGGGAGATGGTCGAGTCGGTGGGCGCCGACTTCCTGCTCGTCCACGTCGCCACGCCGCTGGAGGAGTGTGAGCGGCGCGACCGCAAGGGCCTCTACGCCAAGGCCCGCGCCGGTCTGATCCCCGAGTTCACCGGCGTCTCCGACCCCTACGAGGAGCCCGACGACGCCGACCTGGTGATCGACACCACCCACCTGTCGATCGACGCGGCCGTCTCCCGCGTGCTCGACACGGTCAAGGGCGGCGGCTGGGTCCGTTAAGGCCGGGGCACGGGCGTCGAGCGGAAGTAGGGGTCGCGCGCAAGGCGGGTGAACGCCTTGTCGGCACTGCCATCGGAGTCGAAGCTGGTGTCGCCGCGCGGCGCCTGCGGCGAGTCGAAGTAGAGCAGCGCCTTGATCTGCGGGTAGCGCTTGATCTGGCGCAGCACGGTCTCGTAGAACGTGCGCTTGAACGAGCGGTCGTACGAGCGCTCGAACACGCCCCACTCCGCCACCATGACCGGCTTGCCGGGGAAGCGGGCCTGCATCCACCGGTAGAAGCCCGGCCATTCCGGATATTCCTTGCGGGTCTTGTTGACGAGGCCGTCGAAGTCCTGCACCCGGTCGTCGGCGTACGGGTCCATCGCCACCCAGTCGACCACGTCGTCACCCGGGTAGAGGTCCTCGAACCACGGCTTGGCCGCCCAGTTGGGCGCCCCCATGTACGTCATGACCACCACCGCGTTGCGCACGCCCTGCTGCCGCAGCCGCAGCACGACGTGGCGGAACATGGCGGCGTAGTCGGTGGCCTGCATGCCGGAGCCCGATCGGGCGTCGACGTCGTTCTCCGGCTCGTGGTGCAGGGTGAGGAAGAACCGCTCGGGGAACGTGCGCCTGATGTGGGCGGCCAGCCGGTCGATCCTGCGGTCGAGCCGGCCCGCGGCGATCTGCGCCCAGGTGTGGTCGAACGACGGCTTCCAGTTGACCATGAGCAGCCGCGGCCTCGCGGGGTCGCGCGCCAGCCTGACCTCAGCGGGCGTGGGGAACAGCTCGCGCTCGCGGTGGTAGACGTGCAGCACGTCGGCCGCCGCGCCCATGCGCAGCTCGGCGCCGTGCAGCGCCTGCTCGATCGGCACCCCGGTGAACACCTCGGGCGCCACGCCCCACCAGGCGCCGCAGGACGGGATCAGCTTGGAGGTGGCCGTGCAGGCGGGCGAGCCCGCCGCCTGCTTGGCCGCGGGGGCTTGAACCGGCGCCGGGACGGGCGAGCCCGCGGCGGTGGAGCAGGCGGCCAGCGCCGCCGCCAAAGCCACCAGAGTGCCGCCGGACGTTGCTTGTCGTGAAATTCCCCGTAGCTGCAAAGTCTTCCAACCCCTTCGTCGAACGACTCCCGGCTCTCACACCTGAACCTTGCCATGTCATTCCTGGAACTTCAGCCAGTGTGAGAGTCTGCCCAGCTCGTGGCGGGTAAAGGCCCACTCCTTAAATACCGAAATATCGCCTTTTCACGGCATTTCTTCGGCGGGTTATCCAGGAAAAATCTTGAAGTATTGAACCGGGGTGATCACCCTCCGCCCTATAGTGGGCGCACCACTTCGGCGGTGACGCGATGGCGCCAGGCGGCCACGCAACGTACACACTCAGGAGACCATCCCCCATGAGCTCCGGCACCGACCTGGACGCCCACCTCTCGCTGCTGCGCAGGCGGTGGCTGACCCTCGTGGGCTGCGTCGTCGTCGGCGGCACGGCCGCGCTGGCGCTGCTGCGGCTCGTCCCCGCCGCCTACACCGCCACCACGCACGTGCTCGTCCAGCCGCTCGGCATCGGCGAGCCGGCCAACCAGGTGACCGGCCGCCAGCGCGAGGCGCTCAACCTCGACACCGAGGCCCAGGTCGCCCAGTCGGCGGTGGTCGCCGCGCGGGCCGCCCGCACGCTCGGCGTCGACGCCGTCGAGCCGGTCGAGGTGGCCGTGCCGCCCAACTCCTCGGTACTGCTGCTGTCGGTGACCGCCGCCGACCCCGACGGCGCGGCGGCGCGCTCGGCCGCGTACGCCGAGGCGTACCTCGCCAACCGCCGCGAGAGCGCGCTGACCGCCATGGCCAAGCAGCAGGAGGCGGTGCTGAGCAAGCTCAAGCAGGTCAACGCCGGCATCGACCGGATGATCAAGCAGGTCGCCGCGCTGCCCAAGGGCAGCCCCGAGCACGCGATCGCCGTCCAGCGTCAGGGCGTGCTCAACCGGCAGGCGGCCGGCCTGGCCGTCAGGTACGACGCCCTGCGCACGGTCGCCGTCAGCCCCGGCTCGATCATCAGCCAGCCCGTGCCGCCCGCCGCGCCCAGCTCCCCCAGCCTGCCCCTCTTCCTCGGCACCGGCCTCATGCTCGGCCTGCTGGCCGGCTCTGCCGCCGCCTACGCCCGCGACCGCCTGGACACCCGCCTGCGCACGCCCGCCGACGTCGAAAGGCTCACCGGCCTGCCCGTGCTCGGCGACCTGTCAGGCCCGCGCGAGCACGGCGTGCTGCACGACCTGGCGAGCGCGCTCGTCGCCGCCTGCCCCGGCAAGCGGCTGCTGGTCAGGTCGCTGCCCGCCGACCTCTACGCCTCCTCGCCGGCCGAGCCGCTGGCCGTGAACGCGCCGCTGGTCGTGCTCGACGGCTCCGACGTCCGCGACCTGTCCAGGGCCGACGCCGCCGTGCTGCTCGTGGGGCTCGGCCAGGTCACCTCGGACGACGTGGCGGCGGCCACGCGCCGGCTGGCCCGCCACGAGGTGCCGGTCATCGGCGTCGTGACCGCCACCGACGCCGTCCCCTCGTTCGTGCCGCTGCTGGAGCCGCATCCGCCCGCCTCGCTCGGCAAGCTCGTCGCGACCGGCGAGCTGCGGCTCGCCCAGAGCCCGCAGGACGAGACGAGCCCCCTGCACGCGCTGCACCAGCGGCGGCCGGGCCGGCCGACGTGATCGGACCCGCGTGGCCCATCGCGGCGCTGCTGGTCGGCTACCCGCTCTGGTGGGCGCTCGGGTTCGGCGGGCTGTCGGTCGTGGTGCTGGCCGTGCCCATGGCGGTGCTGCTGTGGCGGCGGCGGCCGGTCAAGGTGCCGCGCGGGTTCGGGCTGTGGCTGCTGCTCCTGGCCGGTTACCTGATCAGCGGCCTGATGCTCGGGGAGTCGCCACCCGGCACGTACGGCGAGTTCGGGGCGGGCCGGCTGCTCGGCTACGGCATGCGGCTCGCGCTCTACTGCGCGGTCCTCATCATGGTGCTCTACCTCGGCAACCTCACCGAACGCGAGCTGCCGCAGCTCCGGCTGGTCCGGATGCTGGGGGTGCTGTTCGTCACCACCGTCGCGGGCGGGCTGCTCGGCCTGCTCCACCCCGGATTCGAGTTCACCTCGCCGGTCGAGCTGCTGCTGCCCGAGTGGATCGGCGAGAACCCCTTCGTGCGCAATCTCATCCACCCGACGGCCGCGCAGACCCAGAAGGTGCTCGGGTTCTCGCTGCCCAGGCCGGAGGCGCCGTACGAGTGGGCCAACGCCTGGGGCAGCAACGCGTCGGTGCTGCTGGTGTGGTTCGTGGTCGGGTGGTGGGTGTACGGCCGGGCGCGGCACAAGGTCTTCGTGGCCGTCGTGGTGGCGCTGGCGGCCGTGCCGATCGTCTACTCGCTCAACCGGGGACTGTGGATCGGACTCGGGCTGGCCGTGCTCTACCTGATCGTACGAGTGGGCGGGCGCACCAGGGCGGCGCTGTGCGCGGCGGTCGCGGCCGGGTCGCTGGCGTTCCTGCTCAGCCCGCTCGCGCCGCTGTTCGCCCAGCGACTCGACCGGCCCCACTCCAACGACATCAGGGCCTTCACGGTGAGCGCCACCCTCGCCGCCGCCACCCACTCCCCCGTGATCGGCTACGGCAACACCCGCAACGCCACGGGCAACCACCGCTCGATCACCACCGGCAAGACCGGCTGGTGCCGCACCTGCGGGCACCCGCCGCTCGGCGGCGACGGCCAGCTCTGGCTGCTCGTCATCACGCAGGGGTTCACGGGGGCCGCGCTGTACGTGGCGTTCTTCCTCGGCGCGATCCGCCGCCACTGGCGCGACCGCAGCCCGATCGGGCTCGGCGGGGTGCTCGTGATGGGGTTCGTGCTGCTCTACATGTTCGTCTACGACGGGCTCGTCACGCCGCTCAGCCTCTATCTCATCTCCTTCGCCCTTCTGTGGCGGAACGCGCAACCGGCCGGGGGAACGTCATGAGCGACGCCGCGGTGCGGCTCGGGTATCTCGCCGAGACCGTACGCCTGCTGTATCCGGGGCCGGGATCGCCCCGGGCGTACACGGTGCTGCCGCATCCCGCCGTGCCGCGCAGGCTGGCGCCGCGCCGCTGGTGGCACCTCGGGTCGCGGGTGGAGGTGCCGGTCGAGGGATCGATCGCGGTCCACCTGAGCGAGGTGTTCGGGCGCCCGGTCGAGACCGTGCTCCACGTACGTCCCGCGCGCCGGGCCAACCGCAAGCCCATCCTGGAGGCCCGCGCGGACGGGAGGCGGCTGGCGTTCGTCAAGATCGGCGACACCGACCGCGCCCGCCGGCTCGTCGCCGCCGAGGCCGCGGCCCTGCGCAGGCTGGCCGGGCTCCCCCTGCGCACTGTCACCGTGCCCGAGGTGCTGCACCACGGCGACTGGCGCGGGCTGTCCGTGCTCGCCCTGTCGCCGCTACCGGTGCGCCGCGGCCGGGTGCCCGCGCCGCTGCTGCTCGATGCGGTCAAGGAGATCGCCGCCACCGGCGGGAACCGCCCGGCCTGGCACGGCGACCTCGCCCCCTGGAACCTGTGCCGCGGCCCCGGCGGGCGGCTGCTGGTCTGGGACTGGGAGCGCTACGAGACCGGCGTCCCGCTCGGCTTCGACCTGCTGCACCACTTCTTCCACCGGGCCCTGCGCGGGATGCGCCCGCCGGTCGCGGCCAGAGCCTGCGTCGCCCAGTCCGTACGCCTGCTCGCCCCCCTGGGCCTGTCAGCGGCCACGGCCAGGCGAACGGCGCTGCGTTACCTCATCACGCTGGCCGACCGGCACGCCGCCGACGGCCACACGCCGCTCGGCCCGCCGCAGTCGTGGCTCAACCCGGCCGTCGATCACGAGGAGCTGCTGACATGAGGACGATGAAGCGCTCGGTCCTGTCGCTGTCGCGGGTCACCGGACGGTTCACCTCGGGCGCCCGCGTGCTGCCGTCGTTCCTGATCGCGGGTGCGCAGCGGTGCGGCACGACCTCGCTCTACCGGGCCCTGGCCCAGCATCCGCTGCTGCTCAAACCCGTGCTGCACAAGGGCGTCCACTACTTCGACGTGGCCTACTGGCGCGGCATGCCCTGGTACCAGGGCCACTTCCCGCTGCGGGTGGGCGCCGCGCTGCTCACCCACCGGTACGGCCACCGCCCCCAGGCGTACGAATCCTCCCCCTACTACCTGTTCCACCCCCTGGCGGGCCAGCGCATCGCCGCCGACCTGCCCGGCGTCAAGCTGATCGTGCTCGTCCGCGACCCGGTCGAACGCGCCTGCTCCGCCCACGCCCACGAGCTGGCCAGGGGCTTCGAGACGGAGTCCCACTTCGAGCACGCGCTTGAGCTGGAGGAGGGCCGGCTGGCCGGCGCCGAGGAGCGGCTGCGCGCCTCGCCGCACGCGCTGCACCACTCCCACCGCCACCACGCCTACCTGGCCAGGGGCCGCTACGCCGACCAGCTCGACCGCCTTGAGCCACTGTTCGGCCGCGACCGCATGCTCGTGCTCGACAGCCACCGCTTCTTCGCCGAGCCGGAGACCGCCTACGACCGGGTGCTGGAGTTCCTCGGCCTGCCGCACCTCGGCTATCCCGTCTTCGAGCGGTACAACCGGCGCTCGCTGCCGCGCCCGGTGTCCCGCGCGCTGGCGGCGAGGCTGCGCGGCCACTTCGAGCCCTACGACGCGCGGCTCGTCCGCTGGCTGGACGGTGAGCCCTCGTGGCGGCGGTGATCGTCCGCAGGGGCCTCGCGGGGCTGTCCGGCGCGGCCTTCGGCGCGGTGGCGCAGGTCGTGCTCGTGGTGGTGGTGACCAGGACCTACCCGGCGGCCGAGGCCGGCGCGTTCTTCACCGCGACGGCGCTGGCGCTGATGGCCGCCGGCATCGCCAAACTCGACGCCGGCAACGGGCTCATCTACTTCATCGCCCGCGCCAGGTCCTACGACTACCGCGGCATCTCCGGCTACATCAGGGCCGCCGTGCTGCCCTGCCTGGTCGTCGCGGTGGCGGCCGGGATCGTGCTGTTCCCCCGGCTGGGGCCCGCCGCCGGGCTGCTGCCCGTGATCGTGGCCGCCGACGTGCTGCTCGCCGCCGGGCGCGGGTTCGGGTCCGTACGGCCCACCGTGCTGCTCGACGGGCTGCTCGTGCCCGGGGGGCAGCTCGTGCTGGTGTCCGCCGCCGCACTCGCCGGGGCCGGCGGCTGGTGGCTGCTGCCGGCGTGGGCGGCGCCGTACGTGCCGGTGCTGGTCGCCGCGGCCCTCTGGCTGCGCAGGCGGGTGGAGTGGACGCCTTACCTGCCGGGGACCGCGCGCGACCTGTGGCGGCACACCGCGCCGCGCTCGCTCGCGGGCGCCATCCAGGCGGTCTTCCAGCGGGTGGACATCGTGATCGTGGCGCTGCTCGCCGGGCCCGCCCCTGCCGCCGTCTACACCGCGGCCACCCGGGTCAAGGTCGTCGGGCAGCTCGCCAACCAGGGGCTCGCGCAGGCCGTACAGGCGGGGCTGGTCAGGGCGCTGGCGGACGGTGAGCGGGAGCGGGCGCGCGAGCTGTACCAGGCCGCCACCGCGTGGCTCGTGGTGCTCACCTGGCCGCTCTGGCTCGCGTACGCGGGGCTCGCGCCGTGGCTGCTGCGCGTGTTCGGCCCCACGTACGGCGCCGCCGCCCCCATCGCGCTCGTCCTGGCCGCCACGATGATGGTCGCGACCGCCTGCGGCATGGTGGACGTCGTGCTGACCGCCGCAGGCCACACCGGCATCAGCCTGCTCAACCTGCTGGCCGCCATCGCCTGCACGGTGCTGCTCGACCTGGCGCTCATCCCAGCGTACGGGGCGCTCGGCGCGGTCGCCGGCTGGTCGGGCGGCATGCTGGTGAAGAACCTGCTGCCGTTGTGGCAGCTGCACCGCCGCTACGGGCTGCACCCGTTCGGCCGGCACACCCTGCCCGCGCTGCGCGGCTCGCTGCCGCGGCGGGCCGCATGACCGTGCTGGTGACCGGGCTGCCGCGCAGCGGCACGAGCTGGACCGGCCGGATGCTGGCCGCCGGCGGCGAGCTGATCTACGTCAACGAGCCGCTCAACCCCCAGCACCCGCCCGGCCGCTGCCCCGGGGTGCTCGCCGCTCAGGTGACGCACCGGTTCCAGTACATCTGCGACTCCAACTCCGCCTCCTGGCTGCCCGCCTTCCGCGACACGGCGGCGCTGCGCTACCGGTGGCTGCACGAGCTGCGCGCCAACCACTCCCCCTATGACCTGGCCCGCCTCGTGCGCTACGGCACCGCGTTCGCGTTCGGGCGGCTCACCGGGCGGCGGGCGCTGCTGGACGACCCGTTCGCGGTGCTGAGCGCGGGGTGGTTCGCGCGGCGGCTGGGGTGCCGGGTGATCGCTCTCGTACGTGATCCGGTGTCGTTCGTGGCGAGCTGGCAGCGGCTCGGCTGGTCCGTCTCCCTGGACGAGCTGCTCACCCAGCCGCTGCTCGTCCGCGACCATCCCGAGGTGCTGGAGCTGCGGGCGCTCGCCGGCTCGCCGGACCGGGTGGCCACGGCGGCGGCGCTGTGGCGGGTCACGACGGGCATCCTGCGCCGCACTCCGGGCATCCTGCTCGTCTCGTACGAGTCGCTCGCCGCCGACCCGGTGCCCGGTTTCCGCGAGCTGTACGCGTACGCGGGGTTGCGCTGGTCCCCCGCCGCCGAGCGCCGCATCACGCGGGCCTGCACCGGCGACGGGCGGGCGGCGGCGTTCGCCTGGACAGGCCTGTCGCGCACGGCCTACCGCCGCATGGACCCCCGCCTCGCCCTGGCGAACCCGGCCCGCGGCCTCTCCTCCGAAGACGTCGAGCGCGTCCGCGCCCTCACCCGGTGAGGCGGTGGGTCACCCTCTTCGCCAGGCAGTCGCCGAGCAGGCGGGCCGCGAACGGCAGGTCGTCCACGAGGTAGCGGCGCGCCAGCCGTCCCGGCTCGCTGACCAGCCGGTACGCCCACTCCAGCCCCGCCTGCCGCAGCCAGCCCGGCGCCCTGGCCACGGTGCCGGCGGCGAACGCGATGGCCGCGCCGCAGCCGACGTACCAGGCTTCGGGCAGTTCCCGCCGTAACTCGGTGATGAGGAGGTCCTGGCGGGGGAACCCGAGCCCGACGAACACCAGCCGCGGCGCCGCCGCCACCACCTTCCCCATGACCCTCGCCACCCCGCCGGGCGTGCCGTCGAACCCGTACGGCGGCGCGTGCGCCCCGCTCACCCGCAGGCCGGGGCAGGCGTCGGCGAGCCGGTCCGCCGCCCGGTGCACCACCCCGGGCGAGCCGCCGCCCAGCAGGTACACCGGCCAGCCCCGCTCGGCGGCCAGCCCGCTGAGCGACCAGATGAGGTCGGCCCCGGTGACGCGCTGGGGCAGCGGCGTGCCGAGCAGCCTGGCCGCCCACACCAGCGGCATGCCGTCGGCGACGACCAGATCGGCCGACCCGATGAGGGCTCGCAGTGCGGGGTCGGCGGCGGCGGCGCGGCAGATGTCCACGTTCGGGGTGACGATGCGCCCGCCCCGGCCTGCCTCCAGCGCCGTCCCCACCCGCTGGAGGACCTCCTCCTCACGTACGGCGTCCACCTCGACGCCGCCGACCCGCACCCGCCCCGGCATCGCCGGAGCGGGTGGTGCGGCCGTGGTCGGCGCGGTCAAATGCCGTGCCCTCGCCGGTGCAGCGCCGCCAGCACGGCGGAGGCGGGGACGAGCCCGGCCGCCACCGCGGCGGCGATCGCGCCGCGCGGCTCCAGCGGACGGGTGGTGACGGTGCGGGCGGCCCACCGCAGGGCCGCCCGCCGCTGCCCCAGCGCCGCGTGGCTGAAGGCCAGCTGGCCGTAGACCCGTGCCGCGCCGCACGGGTCCACGGCCAGTTCGGGATGCCGGGCGAGCATCCACTCCAGCCCGGCAATCCGGTCGGCCCAGCGGGCCGCGTAGTGGGACCTCGCCCAGCGCACCAGCACAAGCGGCCGGTCGACGTGGACGAGCGGCCGCCGCTTGGCGGCGCGCAGGGCCAGGTCCCAGTCCTCGTTCTGTCCTGAGGGCGCGCTCTCGTCGGGACGCAGCGCGCCGCGCCGGAAGAGGAACGTCGATGAATGCACCATCATCATGCGCGACCGGGTCAGGTCGGCCGCGCTCACCGTGTCGGTGCCGGCCAGCCGGGCGACCCGCCGCCGCCCGTGCTCCACCTCGATCCCGCAGCTCGCGAACTCGCCCCCGGCCCGCGTCAGCGCCTCCACCTGCGCCGCGAGCTTGCCCGGCCGCCACACGTCATCGTCGTCGCAGAACGCGACCAGCTCGGTCTCACAGGCATCGATCCCGGTGTTCCGCGCCCCGGGCAGCCCCGGCGTCCGCCGGTTCCCCAGCACCCGTAACGGCAGCCCTCGCAACGACCGCCCCGCCTGCGGCGGGAGCGTTGCGTCGCCGTCGGTGACCACCACGACGTCGAGGGGGCCGGTGTACTGCTGGGCCAGCACCGCCTCGACGGCCTCGCGCAGCTCGGTGGGGCGGTCGCCGCGGGTGGGGACGATGACGCCGACCGAGGGGAGGCAGGTCATGCGGCCACGCCGCCGTAGCCGTAGCGGGTGCGGAGGGGCCAGGTGAGCGCGTCGACCAGGCGGCGGTCGTGGCCGGGCAGGGCCGAGCGCCAGGAGTCGTCGCGGCGCAGCTCGACCTGCCCGACCCGGAACCGCATGGGGTTGCCCGAGGCCGTGTGGGAGGCGGTGAGCCAGGCGGTGCGGCCGTCGAGGAAGCCGGGCTCGGGCAGGCCGAGCCGCCCGGCCAGCGACGTCAGGGCGGGGCCGGGGTCGGCGAGCAGGTCTTCGTACCGGATCCTGGTGACGCGTGCCCCGCGCCGGGCGAGCAGCTCGAGCGCGGCGTTCTGTGCCGACCAGTGCACGGCCGTGCGGGCGGGGCTCCACCGGGTCATCGGCCGCCCGTCCTCGGGCCGCTGCACGGTCCTGCTCCAGGAGTGGGCGACGGCCCGCGGGTCGCGTACGACGTGCACGACGTGGACGTCGGCCCCGCCGGCGACGAGGCAGCAGGCCAGTGAGGCGTGCTTGCTGGAGTCGATGACGACGGGAGCGCCGGCGGCGGAGTAGAGCCGCAGGTAGGCCCGGGTGTACTCGGCCAGGTCGGGATGGCCGATGCGGGGGATCCTGCGGGTGCGGTCGATGCGCCCGCGCAGGGCCAGCACGCGCTCGGCGAGCGGACGGGTCCACCCGCCGAAGGCCCGCTCCCCCACCCGCCGCCAGAAGGGGCAGGCGGGGAAGGCGGTGCCGCACCCGCACGGCTCACCGGCGAGCACCCCGCGCTCCCACAGATGCACCACTTCGCCGAGCGCCACCACCCCGGGCAGCTCACCGAGGAGCCGCTCCAGCAGGGTGGTGCCGCTGCGGCCGAGGCCGCCCAGGTAGACGACCCTGGGAGTAGCGCGATCTGTCACGGAAGGCAGGGCTTTCGCATCGATGGACACCGAACGCGACGACCCTACAACCGACGGTAATCGTCAGGTCAAGGAACCGAAAAAGATCTACCTGGCCGAGTCGATGATCATGCCGGCGCCGACGGTGCTGTTGGTGGCCTCGTCGACCAGGATGAACCCGCCGGTCAGCCGGTTGCGCGCGTAGTCGTCGACGAACAGCGGCTGGGTGACCCGCAGCGAGACGCGGCCGATCTCGTTGAGCGCGAGCGCGGTCGCCTCCTCGTCGCGGTGCAGCGTGTTGACGTCGAGCCGGTAGTGCAGGTCGCGCACCAGTGCCCTCGCGGTCCTGGTGGTGTGCTTGATGGTCAGCTTGGAGCGCGGCGTCAGCTTCACCCCGTCGGCCATCCAGCAGACCATCGCCTCCAGCTCCTGCGCCGACTGCGGCTGGTTGTTGGGCCTGGCGATCATGTCGCCGCGCGAGATGTCGAGGTCGTCCTCGAAGCGCAGCGTCACCGACATGGGCGGGAACGCCTCCTCGACCGGCCCGTCGAAGGTGTCGATCGAGGCGATGCGGGTGGTCAGGCCCGACGGCAGGTGCACGACCTCGTCGCCCGGCTTGAGGACGCCGCCCGCCACCTGGCCCGCGTAGCCGCGGTAGTCGTGGAAGGCCGGGTCGGTGGCCCGCTGCGGCCTGATGACGTATTGCACGGGGAAGCGCACGTCGGTCAGGTTGCGGTCGGACGCGATGTGCACGTTCTCCAGGTGGTGCAGCAGCGACGTGCCGAGGTACCAGGGCATGTTCTCCGACCGCGACACGACGTTGTCGCCGTTGAGCGCCGAGATCGGGATGAACGTCAGGTCGGTGACGTTGAGCTTGGAGGCGAACGCGGTGAACTCCTCGCGGATCTCCTCGAAGCGCTCCTGGGAGTAGTCGACGAGGTCCATCTTGTTGACCGCGAGCACGAGGTGCGGCACCCGCAGCAGCGAGGTCAGGAACGCGTGCCGCCGCGACTGCTCCAGCACGCCCTTGCGCGCGTCGATGAGGATGATGGCGAGGTCGGCGGTGGAGGCGCCGGTCACCATGTTGCGGGTGTATTGGATGTGCCCCGGCGTGTCGGCGATGATGAACTTCCTGCGCGGGGTCGCGAAATACCGGTACGCCACGTCGATCGTGATGCCCTGTTCCCGCTCGGCCCGCAGGCCGTCGGTCAGCAGCGACAGATCGGTGTACTCGGTGCCCCGGTCGCGCGAGGTCCGCTCGACCGCCTCGAGCTGGTCCTCGAAGATCGCCTTGGAGTCGTACAGCAGGCGCCCGATGAGGGTGGACTTGCCGTCATCGACGCTTCCCGCGGTGGCAAAGCGCAGAATGTCCATCAGAAGTAGCCCTCTCGCTTGCGGTCCTCCATGGCGGCCTCGGACGAGCGGTCGTCGGCCCTGGTGGCCCCCCGCTCGGTGATCCTGGTGGCCGCGATCTCCTCGATGATCGCCTCGACCGTCGTGGCCTTGGACTGCACGGCGCCCGTGCAGGTCATGTCACCCACGGTGCGGTAGCGCACCACCGTCTCGAACAGCGGCTCGTCCTCGCCCCGCTGCACCACCTCGGAGTCGGGCAGCAGCATGCCGTCGCGCTCGAACACCTTGCGGGTGTGGGCGAAGTAGATGGACGGGATCTCGATGCCCTCGCGCCTGATGTAGTCCCAGATGTCGAGCTCGGTCCAGTTGGACAGCGGGAAGACCCGGATGTGCTCGCCCTTGCGGATGCGGGAGTTGTAGAGGTTCCACAGCTCGGGCCGCTGGTTCTTCGGGTCCCACTGGCCGAAGTCGTCGCGGAAGGAGAACACCCGCTCCTTGGCCCGCGCCTTCTCCTCGTCGCGCCTGGCGCCGCCGAAGACCGCGTCGAACTCGTGCTCCTCGATCGCGTCGAGCAGCGTCGTGGTCTGCAGCCGGTTGCGCGAGGCGCGCCGGCCGGTGTCCTCGACGACGCGGCCCTGGTCGATGGAGTCCTGGACGCTGGCGACGATCAGCCGGGCGCCCAGCTCGGCCGAGCGCCGGTCGCGGAACTCGATGACCTCGTCGAAGTTGTGCCCCGTGTCGACGTGCATGAGCGGGAACGGGATCGGCGCGGGCCAGAACGCCTTCTCCGCGATGCGGAGCATGACGATCGAGTCTTTACCCCCGGAGAAGAGCAGACAGGGACGCTCGAACTCGGCGGCCACCTCGCGCATGATGTGGATGGCCTCGGCCTCGAGCACGTCGAGCTGCGACGTCGTGTAGTCGCGCTGCAGCATGGAAGCTTCCTCCGGCGGGTCAGCGGTGCAGGTCGCGGATGCCGGCGAGCAGGGATGCCGCCAGCTCTGGTAGGGAAACCAGGATATCCGGTAGGGACGGGTCGGCTTGGTTGTAGGTCAGCTCGGAGCCGTCGATGCGGCTGGCGTGGGCCCCCGCGGCCAGCGCGACGGCGACCGGCGCGGCGGAGTCCCACTCGTATTGGCCGCCGGCGTGGACGTACGCCTCGACCTCGCCGGTCAGCACCGCGGAGATCTTGGCCCCGGCCGAGCCGATCGGCACCAGATCGGCGCCGACGAGGTAGGCGAGCTTCTGGACGAACTCGGGCGGCCTGCTGCGGCTCACCGCGATGCGGAAGCGGCCCTTGTCGTAGGTGGGGAGCTTCGGCGGGTCGGCGGTCGTCAGCGTGCGGCCCTGGGACGGCAGCGCCACGGCGCCGGCGGTGAGCCGCCCGCGCTCCCACAGCGCCACGTGCACCGCCCAGTCGGCGCGCCCCTCGCCTTCGGGGGTCTGCTCGGAGAACTCACGGGTGCCGTCGAGCGGATCGACGATCCACACCCGGTCGGCGCTCAGCCTGCGCGGGTCGAGCCGCTCCTCGCGGGTGGCCTCCTCCGACAGCACGCTGTCGGACGGCCGCAGCCGGGCCAGGCACTCCATGAGATGGAGGTGGGAGGACCTGTCGCCCTCGGCGCGCAGCGCGGCGGGGTCGGAGTAGCCCACCCGCTCGCGCACCCGCAGCAGCCGCTCTCCTGCCTCGGTCGCCAGGTCTGCGGCGAGGGCGTGGTCGTCGCGAATCGTCATCAATATGCTCCTTGCCCGCGGGCGACGGCCGACCAAGTCTTCCACAGGATCTGGAGGTCCAACATGAGGGACCAGTTCTCCACATAGCGCAGGTCGAGACGGACAGATTCCTCCCACGATAGGTCAGATCTGCCACTGACCTGCCACAGCCCGGTCAGCCCAGGGCGTACGAGGAGTCGTCTGCGCACGTCGTCACCGTAGCGCGCCAC
This sequence comes from Nonomuraea sp. NPDC049421, assembly GCF_040677005.1. Taxonomy (NCBI): domain Bacteria; kingdom Bacillati; phylum Actinomycetota; class Actinomycetes; order Streptosporangiales; family Streptosporangiaceae; genus Nonomuraea; species Nonomuraea sp. NPDC049421. The sequence goes on along the minus strand of NZ_JBFAQA010000016.1, from coordinate 62,412 downwards.
CTCTTCAGGCAGCGGTGGCCGTGGGCCGACGAGCGACATGTGTCCGAACACGACGTTGATGAGCTGAGGCAGCTCGTCGAGTGAGTGGCGGCGCATGAACGCGCCCAGCGGCGTGACCCGCGGGTCGTTCCTGAGCTTGAACAGCACGCCGTCGCGGTCGCTGACGAGCGTGACCTTCTGCTGCTCGGAACCGCGCCGCATCGTACGGAACTTCACGATCGTGAACAGCCTCCCGTCCCTGCCCACCCGGGTCTGCCGGAACAGCGCCGGGCCCGGGCTCGTCACGCGTACGGCCACCGCCAGCCCGGCCAGCAGCGGCGCGAGCAGCACCAGCAGCGCGAGCGCCACCAGGCGGTCGAAGACGTTCTTGACCAGCTGCCGCGCACCGGCCAGCTCGGGGTGCTCGACGTGCAGCAACGGCATCCCGGCGACCGGCCTGATCATGGTACGCGGGCCCGCGACGTCCATCAGCGCCGGGGCCACCACCAGCTCGGTGAGCGTGCGCTCCAGCCGCCAGGCCAGCCGGCGCAGCGCCTGCCCGTCCATCTCGGGGCAGGCCAGCACGGCCACGGTGTCGGCGTCGTGCTGCTCGACCGCGAGCGGCACGTCGCTGAGGTCGCCGGCCACGGTCACGTCGGCGACGCGCTGCCCGTGGTGCCCGCCGGGCAGGCAGGCGGCGACGACCTGCATGCCGTGGTGGCGCTCCCTGCGGAAGAGGCGGACCAGCTCGGCGACGGAGGCGGCGTGGCCGACGGCGACCACGCGGCGCATGCACGCGCCGGCCGCCCTGCGCCGGTGCAGGTTGCGGCGCAGCGCGTAGCGTGCGGCGAGGGTGAGCAGGGTGACCAGGGGCAGCGCCAGCACGACGTAGCCGCGGGCGACGTCGGTCTTGGTGACGTAGGAGCCGATGGCGGTGGCGGCGGTCAGTGCCACGCCGGCCTGGACGACCCGGCGGAACTCCTCGGGGCCGTCGCCGAGCATGCGCGGCTCGTACGCCCGGTTGAGCGCCACGGCCCCGCACCACACGACCGGCAGCACGAGCGAGACGAGGAGATAGGGAAGGACGTAGGGGGTGGGCCCGCCGAACCTGACGGCGAACGCGACCCCGGCTCCGAGGCCGGCGCCGCACAAATCGCCCAGCACCGCCCACAACCGATATGTACGCACCCAGGAGCGCGTGCGCGGTGCTGCCTTCCCCCAGCAGCCCCCATGGCCGGTCCTCACAGCCATGCCCCTCACCGCGCACTCGTGCCTCCAGGTGACCACTCCTGAACGGACAGTGACCGATCGTAGCCGCGCTACGTCCCCGGAACCGGCGAACGAAGCAATGAGACGATCAGCGAGGAGGGCCGGAAATGTGGAGATCAGCCCGGTGGAAGTCGTTCTGGGTGGCCTCGAGGCCGCGGGTCATCAGCGACTCGACCACGTCGGCGGCCCGGTCGACCAGGAACGGCAGGTCCTTGCGCTCCATGGTGGCGAAGTCTCTGAGCACGAAGGAGGCCGGGTCCATGCGGCCGGGCGGGCGCCCGATGCCGAAGCGCACCCGCAGGTAGTCGCGGGTGCCGAGGACCTTGGTGATGGACTTGAGCCCGTTGTGGCCGTTGTCGCCGCCGCCCAGCTTGGCGCGCAGCGCGCCGTAGGGCACGTCGAGCTCGTCGTGCACGACGATCAGCCGCTCAGGGCCGATCTTGTAGAAGTCGCAGAGCGCCTTGACGGGCCCGCCGGACAGATTCATGTACGTCAGGGGCTTGGCCAGCACCGCGGCGCGCGTCTCGCACACCTCGGCCCTGCTCTTGTGCGCCTTGAACCGCCCGCCCGCCCTGGCGGCCAGCTCGTCGAGCACCATGAAGCCCGCGTTGTGCCGGTTGCCCGCGTATTCGGGCCCCGGATTGCCCAGTCCGGCAATCAGCCAGCGATCCATGAGAGTCCCCTCACAGCGGAACGGGACGGCTCGAGTCCGGCCGCCCCGTTCACGAATGAACCCGTCGCTACTCGGCGGCGGGAGCCTCCGCGGCCTCGCCCTCGGCGGCCTCGCCCTCGCCCTCGCCCTCGGCGGCGGCCTCGACCGGCTTGTTGATGACCTGCAGCACGACGGCCTCGGGGTCGGCGGCGAGCGTGCTGCCCTGCGGGAGCTGCAGCTGCGCGGCGGTGACGACGGTGCCGATCTCCAGGCCCTCGACGTCGACCTCGACGCCGGTGGGGATGTGGGTGGCCTCGGCCTCCACGGCGATGGAGACGAGCTGCTGGTCGAGCAGGCCGTCGGAGTGCACGTCGCCGACCGTGGTGACCGGGATCTCGACCGTGACCTTCTCGCCGCGGCGGACCAGGAGCAGGTCGACGTGCTCGACGAAGCCCTTGATCGGGTCGCGCTGGACGCCCTTGGGCAGCGCCAGCTCGTCGACGCCCTCACCCTGGAGGCGGATCAGCACGTTGGGCGTGCGCAGCGCGAGCAGCACCTCGTGGCCGGGCAGGGTGAGGTGCTTGGGGTCGATGCCGTGCCCGTAGAGAACGGCGGGCACCTTGTCGGCGCGGCGGATCTTGCGAGCGGCGCCCTTGCCGAAGGTGGTGCGCTCCTCGGCGGCGATACGTACTTCAGACACGACATCTCCTAGGGATGTGAGTGTGGACGGCTGGTCGCGCGCTCTCCCTCACCCGCCCTAGCGGAAGGCGTTACGAGCGCAACCTGTTCAGTCTAAGGGGCTCAGCTGTCTCCCTCGAACAGACTCGTGACCGAGCCGTCCTGGAAGATCTCGGTGATGGCGCGCGCGATCAGCGGCGCGATGGACAGCACGGTGAGCTTGTCGAAGCGGCTCTCCTGCGACAGGGGCAGCGTGTTGGTGACGATGACCTCGGAGATGCGGGAGTTCTTCAGCCGGTCGACGGCCGGGTCGGAGAAGACCGCGTGGGTGGCCGCCACGATGACGTTGGTGGCGCCCTGCTCGTAGAGGGCGTCGGCGGCCTTGCAGATGGTGCCGGCGGTGTCGATCATGTCGTCGATGAGCACGCAGGTGCGCCCGCGTACCTTGCCGACGACCTCGTTGACCTTGACCGAGTTGGCGACGTCGAGGTCGCGCCGCTTGTGGATGAAGGCCAGCGGCGTGCCGAGGGTGTCGGCCCAGCGCTCCGACAGGCGTACGCGGCCGGTGTCGGGCGAGACGACGGTGGTGTTGGCGAGGTCGAGCTTGTTCTTGAGATAGCTCTCCAGCACCGGCATGGCGAACAGGTGGTCGACGGGGCCGTCGAAGAAGCCCTGGATCTGCGAGGTGTGCAGGTCGATCGACATGAGCCGGTCGGCGCCCGCGGTCTTGAACAGGTCGGCCATCAGCCTGGCCGTGATCGGCTCGCGGCCGCGGCCCTTCTTGTCCTGCCTGGAGTAGCCGAAGAACGGCATGACCACGGTGATGCGCTTGGCGGACGCCCGCTTGAGCGCGTCGACCATGATGAGCTGTTCCATGATCCACTTGTTGATGGGCCCGGTGTGGCTCTGGATGACGAAGGCGTCACATCCGCGTACGGACTCCAGATAGCGGGCGTAGATCTCGCCGTTGGCGAAGTCGATGAGTTTGGTGGGGGTGAGGGAGACGCCGACATGCTCGGCGACCTCCTCGGCCAGCTCCGGGTGTGCCCGCCCGGAGAAGAGCATGAGGTTCTTCTCCCCGGGCTGCTTGATGCTGGTCACTCGCTGTTCTCCTGCTCTCGCTCGGCCAGCGCCCGTTGGGCGGCCGCGGCCGACTTCGTGCCCGCGCGCCTGCGCAAGACCCATTTCTCGATGTTGCGCTGCCGCGCTCGTGCAACGCCGATGGCGCCGGGGGGTACGTCGTCGACGATGGTCGAGCCGGCGGCGGTGTAGGCGCCGTCGTGGACCGTCACCGGAGCGACGAGCATGGTGTCACAGCCGACGAATGCGCCGTCGCCCACTGTGGTGTGGTTCTTCTCCACTCCGTCGTAGTTGACGAAGACGGTGGAGGCGCCGATGTTGACGTCGTCGCCGATGGTGGCGTCGCCCGCGTAGGACAGGTGCGGGACCTTGGAGCGTTCGCCGACCTTGGTGTTCTTCATCTCCACGAAGGTGCCCGCCTTGGACTTGTGCCCGAGCACGGTGCCGGGGCGCAGGTAGGCGTAGGGGCCGACGTTGGCCTCCGGGCCGATCTCGGCGTGGTCGCAGACGGCGTTGCGCACCACCGCGCCCGCGCCGACGACGGTGGAGGTGAGCGTGGTGGCGGGCCCGACCTCGGCGCCGGCGCCGATGACGGTCTCGCCGTGGAGCTGGGTGCCGGGGTGGACGACGGCGTCGGCCTCGATGCGGACGCCGACGTCGACCCAGGTGCTGTCGGGATCGATGATCGTGACGCCGGCGCGCATGTGCGCGTCGAGCAGGCGCCGGTTGAGGATCTTGCGGGCGGCGGCGAGCTGCACCCGGTCGTTGACGCCCTCGACCTCGACGTGGTCGGCGGCGACGCACGCGCCCACGCGGTGGCCGTCGCGGCGCAGGATGGACAGGACGTCGGTGAGGTATTCCTCGCCCTGGGCGTTGTCGGTGGAGACGCGCTTGACGGCGTCGGCCAGCAGCAGGCCGTCGAAGGCGTAGATGCCGGAGTTCATCTCCTTGATCGCGCGCTGCTCCGGCGAGGCGTCCTTCTCCTCGACGATCTCCAGCACGGCGCCGCCGTCGTCGCGGATGATCCGGCCGTAGCCGGTCGGGTCGGGCACCTCGGCGGTCAGCACGGTGACCGCGTTGCCCTCGGCGGCGTGCCGGTCGAGCAGCCCCGCCAGGGTCTCGGTGCGCAGCAGGGGCACGTCGCCGTAGGTGACGAGGACGGTGCCGGAGATCGTGCCGACCTCTTCGAGCACCGTGCGTACGGCGTGGCCGGTGCCGCGCTGCTCACGCTGGACGACGGCGCGCGCGTCGGGGCTGGTGGCGGACAGATGGCCGCCGACCCGTTCGAGCGCGTGGCCGATGACCACGATGAGCCGCTCAGGGTCGAGGTCGCGGGCGGCGCCGAGCATGTGGTCGACCAGCGCGCGGCCGCACAGCTCGTGCAGGACTTTCGGGGTCTGGCTCTTCATCCGGGTGCCCTCGCCGGCGGCGAGGACGATGACGGCTGCCGGGCGCGGCACACTCACGGACTGAGGCTCCCTGTGACTGGACGGATCAGGGCGTTCGGTACGTCAACCGCACCGCTGCACATTGTGCAGCTACCCCCCCGACACCGTGAGGATACCTGGCCTCCCCCCGAACTTCTCTCCGGGGGGAGCACCTCAAGGCTCCCGGAAGAGGACTCGAACCCCTACAAAGTGGACCAAAACCACTTGTCCTGCCGATTAGACGATCCGGGACAGATCGGACACGTGATGTCCGGCACTCCCCTACGATACCGACCCCGCGCGCCGCCCCGCGCCCGTATTCCCCTCTCGCCCGCCCCATAACAGAGCCACGGGAGGGGCGCAAGACACGAATCCTCCGCGACTCGTCCGGCTCCGCTACACGTTCTCGACATTACGGGCTTAGCTCTTCCGAACCTACGCTGGCGTAGGTTACGGTTGCGTAGCCCGGACATTCACTCTCATACATGCCGTTGGAGGTAGCCAATGACCGTTGTCGCCGAGCGCTCCACCCCTGCCCCCAAGCCGGAGTTCGAACCAGAACCCAAGTCAAAGTCGGAACTCGTCACCTTCGGCCTGGTGGTCGGCCTGCCTCTCGTCGCGATCGCCGCGGCCGTGCCGTTCGCATGGGGATGGGGACTCGGCTGGACGGACATCGCCATCGCCTTCGTCTTCTACGTGGTCTCCGGCCTCGGCGTCACCGTCGGCCTGCACCGCTACTTCACGCACGGCTCCTTCAAGGCCAAGCGGCCGCTGAAAATCGCGATGGGCATCGCGGGCAGCCTGTCGCTGGAGATGTCGGTGCTCGACTGGGTGGCCACCCACCGCAAGCACCACAAGTTCTCTGACAAGGAGGGCGACCCGCACTCCCCGTGGCGCTTCGGCCCGGGCTTCAAGAACATGGCCAAGGGCCTGCTCTACGCCCACATGGGCTGGCTGTTCGAGAGCGAGCGGACCAACAGGGAGAAGTACGCCCCCGACCTGTGCAAGGACGACGACGTCCGCAAACTGCACAAGTGGTTCGGCGCCCTCGCGCTCACCTCGATCCTGCTGCCCGGCGTGCTGGGCATGCTGTTCACCTGGTCCTGGCAGGGCGGGCTGACCGCGCTGTTCTGGGGCTCGCTCGTCCGCATCGGGCTGCTGCACCACGTCACCTGGTCGATCAACTCGATCTGCCACGTCTTCGGCGAGGAGGACTTCCAGGTGCGCGACAAGTCGCGCAACGTGTGGTGGCTGGCCATCCCCTCCTTCGGCGAGTCCTGGCACAACCTGCACCACAGCGACCCGACCTGCGCCCGCCACGGCGCGCTCAAGGGCCAGATCGACCTGAGCGCCGGCCTCATCCGCATCTTCGAGAAGCTGGGCTGGGTGTACGACGTCCGCTGGCCGACGCCTGAGCGTCTGGCGGCGAAGCGCATTGCCTGACGATCAGCCGATGAGCGGCGGCACAGCCGTGGCCGTCATTATGGAAACCGTGACCGAACCCCGATCTCGCAGGCGCATGTCCGGTAGCGAGCGAAGAGAGCAGCTGATCAGCATCAGCCGCACCCTCTTCGCGGAGAAGGGGTTCGACGGGACCTCTATCGAAGAGATCGCAGCTACCGCACAGGTGTCGAAGCCCGTGGTGTACGAGCATTTCGGCGGCAAGGAAGGCGTCTACGCGGTCGTCGTGGACCGCGAGATGCAGAAGCTCCTCGGCATGATCACCGAGGCGCTGTCGGCCGCGCACTCCCTGGTGAAGCTGGAGCGGGCCGCACTGGCCCTGCTCCACTACATCGAGGAGAGCAGCGAGGGTTTCCGCATCCTGGTCCGCGACTCCCACGCCGCGTCGGGCACCGGCACGTTCGCCAGCCTGATCAGCGAGATCGCGAGTCAGGTCGAGGACGTGCTGGCCGACGAGTTCGCGGCCAGGGGCTACGACCCCAAGCTGGCCCCCATGTACGCGCAGATGCTGGTCGGCATGGTGGCACTGACCGGGCAGTGGTGGCTCGACGTGCGCAAGCCGGGCCGCGAGGAGGTCGCGGCCCACCTGGTCAACCTGGCCTGGAACGGCCTGACCGCGCTCGACCCCAATCCGTCGCTCACCGTCTCGGGGCGCGAGCGCGCCCTGACGGCCAAGCCGCGCGCGGCCAGCGAGAAGGAGCTGCGCGAGTTGGAGAAGGCCCGCGAGAAGGAGCTCAAGGAGGCGGAGAAGATCCGCCAGCGGGAGCTCAAGGAGGCCGAGAAGGCTCGCGTACGCGAGCTGAAGGAGCGCGAGCGGCTGTTGAAGGAGGCGGAGAAGGCCCGCGAGCGGGAGGAGAAGATCCGCCAGCGGGAGGCGCGGCTGGCCGAGCGCGCGGCGCGGCTGGAGCAGGTAGATCATCCGGAGTGAGCCTTGAACGGCGCGGGCATCCGGGGTGACGATGGTGTTGAGCTGGGCTGACCCTTTGGGGTGAGCCGTTGCGGCGACGTTAACGTGCTGTTCAACCGAACGGGGCAACATACGCCATATGTCCGCGGAACCGTTCCCGTCTGTCCATGACCTGCCCCTCCCGCAGGAGCGGTTCCTCAATCGCGAGGAGAGCTGGCTCCAGTTCAACGAGCGGGTGCTCGCACTCGCCGAGGACCCCTCGCTGCCGCTGCTCGAACGCGTCCGCTTCCTCGCCATCTTCGCGAGCAACCTCGACGAGTTCTTCCGCGTCCGGGTGGCCGGGATGAAGCGGCGGATGGCGACCGGCCTGCTGCTGCGGACCAAGAGCGGGCTCAAGCCGCAGGAAGAGCTGATCAAGATCGCCGCGGTGGCCGACGGGCTGGCCAGGCGGCACGCGGAGGTCTACCACCGGCAGATCCGCCCGCAACTCGCCGCCGAGGGCATCGAGATCGTGCGCTGGGCGGATCTCGGGCGCGAGGAGCGTACGGAGCTGCGCAAGCTGTTCAGGGAGCGCATCAGGCCGGTGCTGACGCCGCTGGCCGTGGACCCCGCGCACCCGTTCCCCTACATCTCCGGGCTCAGCCTGAACCTCGCCGTCCTGGTGCGCAATCCGGCGACGAACCACACGGTGTTCGCCCGGGTCAAGGTGCCGTCGCAGCTGCCCAGGTTCGTCCAGGCGTCCAAAGACCGTTTCGTCCCTCTTGAGGATGTCATCGCCGCGCACCTCGGGCAGCTCTTCAAGGGCATGGAGATCCTCCAGCACCACGTCTTCCGCGTCACCAGGAACGAGGACCTCGACGTGGACGAGGACGTCACCGAGAACCTCATGCAGGCCCTGGAGAAGGAGCTGCTCAAGCGGCGCTTCGGGCCGCCCGTGCGGCTGGAGGTCGAGGAGAGCATCACGCCCGAGGTGCTGGCGCCGCTCATCGAGGAGCTGGAGCTGGCACCGCACGAGGTCTACCGGCTGCCGGGACCGCTCGACCTGTCGGGCCTGCACGCCATCGCCGACCTCGACCGGGGCGAGCTGTGCTACCGGCCGTTCGTGCCGGCCGAGGTGATCAACGCCGAGGACGACGTCTTCGCGATCCTGCGCGAGCGCGACGTGCTGCTGCACCACCCGTACGACTCCTTCGCCACCAGCGTGCAGCGCTTCATCGAGGTCGCCGCCGAGGACCCGAGGGTGCTGGCGATCAAGCAGACCCTCTACCGCACCAGCGGCGACTCCCCCATCGTCAACGCCCTCATCGACGCCGCCGAGGCCGGCAAGCAGGTCGTGGTGGTCGTCGAGATCAAGGCCCGCTTCGACGAGCACGCCAACATCTCCTGGGCGCGCAAGCTCGAACGCGCCGGCTGCCACGTCGTCTACGGCGTGGTCGGCCTGAAGACCCACTGCAAGCTGGCCCTCGTCGTCCGCCAGGAGGCATCGGGCGAGCTGCGCCGCTACTGCCACATCGGCACCGGCAACTACAACCCCAAGACCGCCCGCCAGTACGAGGACTTCGGCCTGCTGACCGCGGACCCGCTGGTCGGCGAGGACGTCACCGACCTGTTCATCCACCTGACCGGCTACTCCCACCACTCCGCCTACCGGCGGCTGCTGGTCGCGCCCCACTCCATGCGCAGCGGCCTGATGGCCAGGATCGAGCGGGAGATCGCCCACCAGCGGGCCGGACGGCCAGCGCGGATCCGCATCAAGACGAACTCGATGGTGGACGAGCCGATCATCGACGCGCTCTACCGGGCGTCCAGGGCCGGCGTGCAGGTGGACATCTGGGTACGCGGCATCTGCATCCTGCGGCCCGGCATCCCCGACCTGTCGGAGAACATCAGGGTCCGCTCGGTCCTGGGGCGCTTCCTTGAGCACTCCCGCGTCTACGAGTTCGGGCTCGGCCGCCGCCCCGAGGTGTGGATCGGCAGCGCCGACATCATGCGCCGCAACCTCGACCGCCGCGTCGAGGCCCTGGTCAAGGTGACCTCCCAGCAGCACAAGGCGTACCTGATGGAACTCATGGACCGCGCCATGGACGAGGAGACCAGCGCCTGGTGGCTCAACTCCGACGGCACCTGGACCCACCACCCCGGCGCGGACCTGCAGAGCCACCTCATCGGCACGCGCCGCTGGAGGACCGTTGACGACTGACGACCTCATCAGGGCGGCGGGCGCGGTGATCCTGCGCGGCTCGTCCGAGGTGGCCGTCGTACACCGGCCGCGCTACGCGGACTGGACGTTCCCCAAGGGCAAGCTCCACCCTGGCGAGCACGTCGTCGCCGCCGCCCTGCGCGAGGTGCGCGAGGAGACCGGGCTGACCGTCGTGCTCGGCCGGCCGCTGCCGCCCGTCCACTACCGCAGCTCCGGGCGGCTCAAGCGGGTCGACTACTGGGTGGGGCGGGTGGCCGACGACGCCGGGTCGATCCCTGATGACGAGGTCGACGAGCTGCGCTGGGTGCCGGTGGAGGAGGCGGCGGGGCTGCTGTCGTACACCTGGGACGTCGCGCTGCTGCGCTCCCTCGGTGACGCGCCGCTCGACACCGTGCCGCTCGTGCTCGTCCGGCACGGCTCGGCGGGCTCGCGCGACGAATGGGACGGTGACGACGAGGCCCGCCCGCTCGACGGGCGCGGCGCCGCCCAGGCGGCGGTCCTCGCCACCGTGCTGCCCGCCTACCGGCCCGGTCGTCTCGTCAGCTCGCCCAGTGCGCGCTGCGTGCAGACGCTGGAGCCGTACGCGCGGGTCTGCGGGACCGCGATCGAGGTCGATCCGCTGCTCAGCGAGGAGGACCAGGATCCGCGCAGGACCCCTGAGCTGGTGGCCGCGCTGCCCCCGCACGCCGTCGTGTGCAGTCACGGGAAGGTGCTGCCCGGCCTCGTCGAGGCGCTGGCCGGGCAGGACGTACGGCTGCCCAAGGGCGGCCTCGCGGTGCTGCACCGGGCGGGCGAGCGGGTCGTCGCCGTCGAGCAGCACGCGACGTGACGGTCACAGCACCTTCGCGAGCGCCTTGCAGGTCTTCTTCCACACCTTGGGGAAGCCGGCGTGCGCGCGCTCGGCCGCCCCGCGTTCGATGCCGATGAGCAGGCCGTAGGTGAAGGTGTCCGCGCCCGCCTCCCGGGCGCGCGCGGCCTCCTCGGCCAGCAGCCCCTGGGCGACCACGCCGTCCTGGTACGCCCCCAGCGCCTCCTGGACGCCCTCCGCCAGCCCGGCCGGCTTTCCGAGGCCCACGGCCTCCGCGGTGTAGCGGGCGCGTTTGGCCGCCTTGCGTACGTCGTGCATGGCGGCCTCGCGGCGGGCCGGGTCATCGATGGCCTGGGCGCGGTCGTACGCGCGGGTCACCCGCTCCCAGGCGGCTCTGGCGCTTTTGAGCAGTTCCTCCTGGGCGGGCTCGTCCGCCGCCTTACCCCACTGCGGGGCGGCGACCAGGGTGTCCAGGTCGTCGAGGAGCCGGTAGTAGCGCTCGTCGCTGAGCACCTCCCTGATCCGCCCGTACGCCTGCCGCTCGCGTTCTCGCAGGCCGTCGCCCAGCCGGGTGCGGACGGGGCCGACGACCAGCTCGGGCGCGAGACCGTCCAGCTCCTTCGTGAACCTGGCCCTGATCACCTCCAGGTCGCGGGCCTCGCCGAGGACGTCGCCGAGGCGGCGCAGCTCGTCCTGGATCGCGCGGGTGCCGGTCACCACGGTCTTGAACGCCTTGAGCGCGCTGCGCAGCCGCCGGGCGGCCACCCGCATCTGGTGCACGGCGTCCTCCTCGGCGCGGCGCACCCGCGGGTCCTGCGCCAGCAGGGCCTGGACCTGATCGCGCAGGTACGCGAGCACGACCTCGCCGGCGCTGCCCGGCTTCGTGGCGGCCGTGGGGATGGGCGCGGGTTCGAGCAGTTTCGCCAGCTTGCTGCCTGCCTGCGACGGGGTCGCGCCGGACTTGCGCAGCCGCTTGCCGACCTTGGCCAGCAGCTTCTTCGTGCCGCCTTCGAGCAGCTCGGCCTCGACCTCGCGCCAGCGCACGACCTTGGGTTCTTCCCCGAGCACCGTGCCCTTGACGCGGTCGTCGGCGATCTCCACGAGCGCGGTGCCGTCCTTGCGCAGCACAGTGACGTTCCTGCGGGTGTCGAGCTCGGCCACCGGCACCAGCTCGGCGCCGCGGGTGTAGGCGCGGACCAGCTCGGCCAGCTCGGCCGGGACCGTCTTGCGCGTCAGCGGACGGGTGATCTCCTGGCGGACGCCCTTGGCCTGGGGCAGCTTCAGATGCCAGCCCGCGTCGGCACCGCCGCGCCGCCGCCTGAGCGTCACGCCGCGGGCGGCCAGCCGCAGATCCGGAGTGTCGTGGTAAAGGGCAATGAGGTGCCGGCTCTCCGGGCCCGTGACCTCGGCCAGAGCGCTGAGGTCAGGGAGCTCGTAGTCCGGAGAGACGTCGAACTTGTCCTCGATCTCGATGCCCACCGCACCTCGCAAAAGTCCGGTCCAGCACCATCATGCCACTTCACGGGCTGTGCGGCTGCTACGTCACTTCTGCACCACGACGAAGATCCGCCGGAACGGGAACGGCGTCCCGTAGCTCCGCGCCGGGTACGCCTCGGCGAGCAGTTTGCCCAGGTCGTGCTTGAACCGCCGCTGCTCGTCCTGGTCGAGCCGGTCCAGGATCGGGCGCAGGGCGGTGCCGGAGACCCAGTCGAGCACCGGGTTCTCGCCCTGCAGCACGTGCACGTACGTCGTCTCCCAGGCGTCCACCATCGAGCCGCCCTGGTTGAGCAGGTCCACGTACTCCAGCGGCTCGCTCACGGGCGTGCCCCGCGTGAAGCCGCCGAGCCGGTCGGACCAGGCGCGCGAGTCGCACAGCTCGCGGATGGCGACGTGGCTGGGCGCGTCGAAGTTGCCCGGCACCTGGAAGGCCAGCCAGCCGCCCGAGGCCAGCCCCTCCATCCAGTGCTCCAGCACCGCGTGGTGGTCGGGCACCCACTGCAGCAGCGCGTTGGAGACGATCACGTCCACGGGCCGGTCGGGGCGCCAGGTGGAGGCGTCGGCGACCTGGAACCTGACGCCCGACCCCAGCTTCCTGGACTTGCCGATCATCGCAGGTGAGGAGTCGAAGCCCTCGATCGTCGCATTGGGCCAGCGACTGGCCAGCTCGACGGTGAGTTCACCGCTGCCGCAGCCCGCGTCCACGACATAATCGGGCTCGACCGCCCCCACTCTGGAGATCAGCTCGATGAACGGCCGCGACCGCTCGTCCGCGTAGACCGCGTAGGTCACCGGGTCCCAGATATCTCTTGACATGAAGATAATTGATATCGAGAGAGATATCTCGATGTCAAGACAGTACACTTGTGTGTCATGACGGAGGATGCTAGAGACGAGGTCGATCGTCTCGTCGCGGCGTGGCGGACGGAGCGGCCCGACCTCGACGTCGAGCCGCTCCAGGTGCTCTCAAGGGTGTCACGGCTGGCCAAGCATCTCGACCGTGCCAGGCGGGCCGCGTTCGCCGAGCACGATCTGGAGCCGTGGGAGTTCGACGTGCTGACCGCGCTACGGCGGGCCGGCAAGCCGTACGAGCTGAGCCCCGGCGCCCTGCTGCGAGCCACGTTGGTGACGTCGGGCACCATGACCAACCGCATCGACCGCCTCGCGCAGGCCGGTCTCGTACGCCGCCGCCCCGACCCCGAGGACCGGCGCGGCGTGCTCGTCTCGCTGACGGAGACGGGGCTGGCGCGGGTGGACGCCGCGTTCTCCGACCTGTTGCGGCGTGAACGGGAACTCCTCTCGGGCCTCGGCCCCGCCGACCAGCGCACCCTCGCCGCCCTCCTCCGCACCCTCCTCACCCCCTTCGACTCCCCCCTCTGACCCTTCACGCACCGAACCCCTCGCAGGAGGGACGGCATGAGCCCGCTGGAAGCCCACTACCGGCGGCTGCTCGCCTGCCACCCCCGCGATCATCGGGCGCGGCACGAGGCGGAGAGGGTGGGGGTGCTTGCCGTCGCCGTGGGGCTGACCGATCGCTCAGGGGCTGCCAGAACGTTCCGTGTCATTGCGGAAAGAAGTTGACCTGAATGGGGCCTAGCGTCGGTGGCACAGTCCGGCACGCAAGGAGGCATCCGACATGTCCGTCAAGGCCATTCCCGAGGGTTACACCACCGTCACGCCGTGGATCATCTCCCGTGACACGGCCGGAGTCATGGACTACATCCGCAAGGCGTTCGGCGCCGAAGAACTGGGCCGGGTGATCGACCCGCGCGGGGTCATCGGGCACGCGGAGGTCCGTATCGGCGATGCGATCGTGATGCTGTTCGACGGTGACCCGAGTTGGCCGGCGACGCCCGCGTTCCTCCGGCTGTACGTCGAGGACGCCCGTGCAGTGCACCGCCAGGCGGTTGAGGCGGGTGGCGTCTCCATCTCGGAGGTCACCCACCTGGCCTTCGGTGACCTGGTCGGGCGGGTACGCGACCCCTTCGGCAACGTGTGGTGGATCCAGACCCACATCGAGGACGTGACGCCTGAAGAGATGGAGCGGCGCGTCGGAGACCCGGAGTTCACCGCAGCGATGGAGTACATGCAGCGCCCCGAGACCGAGATCTTTCCCAGGAAGTGACGAGTCCGGGCCGGGCGTTCTCTCGACGATTCAAGGCCTGGCGAGCACTTTGAACGCCGCCTGAACCCTTGATCGGCCCTGTGATCACAGAGGTGATCACAGGGCTGTTTCCGTTCGGTCTACTTCGCCGACGGCGTCAGCGGCAGGCGGGGTCGTACGATGTCTCAGTCGCCCAGGCGGTCGGCCACGTCGAGCCACTCCGCCTCCACCGCTTCCTTCTGGGCTGCGATCTCGCGGAGTTCGGCGTCGAGCGAGCCCAGCTTGGCGTAGTCGCTGGCCGCTTCCGCCATGGCGGCGTGCAGCCGGGACTCCTGGTCGCCGAGCTTGTCGAGCTGCCGTTCGAGGCGGTTGAGCTCCTTGCGGAGTTCGCGTTCCTCCTTGGCCGACAGGCCGCTCGGCGCGCTCGGGACGCTCGACTCCGGGGCGGCCGGCTCGGGGGCCGCCGTCGGGGCGCCCAGCCCGAGGCGGGCGGTCACGGCCGTGCCGGCGGCGCGGCGTTCGAGGTATTCGTCCACCCCGCCCGGCAGCAGCGACAGCTTGCCGTCGCCCAGCAGCGCCACGCACTTGTCGGTGACCCGCTCCAGGAAGTAGCGGTCGTGGCTGACCAGGATCAGCGTGCCGGGCCAGGCGTCCAGCAGGTCTTCGAGCTCGTTGAGGGTCTCGATGTCGAGGTCGTTGGTGGGCTCGTCGAGCAGCAGCACGTTGGGGTCGTCCATCAGCAGCCGCAGCAGCTGCAGCCGCCGCCGCTCGCCGCCGGACAGGTCGCCGACCACCTTCCACTGCGCCTCGCCACGGAAGCCGAGGCGTTCGAGCAGCTGGGACGCGGTCCACTCGCGCTTGCCGACCTGGAGATACTTGCGGATCTCCTCCACCGACTCCAGCACGCGCCGCGTCGGGTCGACCTCGGCCAGCTCCTGCGACAGGTGCGCGAGGCGGACGGTCTTGCCCCTGACCACCCGCCCCGAGTCGGGCTTGACCGTGTCGGCGAGCAGGCGCAGCACCGACGACTTGCCGGACCCGTTGACCCCGATCAGCCCGATCCGGTCGCCCGGGCCGAACTGCCACGTGAGGTGGTCGAGCACGAGCGGGCCCGCGCCGGGACCGCCGGCGTGGAGGGTGACGTCCTCGAGGTCGTAGACGGTCTTGCCGAGCCGGGCCGCCGCGAAGCGCATCAGCTCGACGGTCTCACGCGGCGGCGGCTCGTTCGCGATCAGCGCCTGGGCGGCCTCGATGCGGAACTTCGGCTTGGACGTACGGGCGGGCGGGCCGCGCCGCAGCCAGGCGATCTCCTTGCGCATGAGGTTCTGGCGGCGCTCCTCGGCGGCCTGGGCGATGCGGGCCCGCTCGGCCTTCGCCAGGACGTACGCCGCGTATCCGCCCTCGTAGCGCTCGACCCGGCCGTCCACGACCTCCCACGTACGGGTAGAGACCGCGTCGAGGAACCACCGGTCGTGCGTCACGACCACCAGCGCGCTCTTGCGGTCGGCCAGGTGCCCGGCCAGCCACGCGATCGCCTCGATGTCGAGGTGGTTGGTGGGCTCGTCGAGCATGATCAGGTCGTGGTCGTCGATGAGCAGCTTGGCCAGCGCCGTACGCCTGCGCTCGCCGCCCGACAGGTCGCCCGTCCTGGAGTCGAGGTCGAGGTCGCCGATCAGGTTGGTGAGGATCTCGCGTACGCGCTGGTCGCCCGCCCACTCGTGCTCCGCCAGCCCGCCGAGGACCGTCTCGCGCACGGTGCTCGCCGGGTCGAGGGTGTCCTGCTGCGACAGCCAGCCCACGCGAAGGCTGCGGTTGTGGGTGACGCGGCCGCTGTCGGGGCGTACGGTGCCCGCCAGCACGGACAGCAGCGTCGTCTTGCCGCCGCCGTTGCGGCCGACGACACCGATGCGATCGCCGGCCTCGACACCGAGCGAGACGTCGGTGAGGAGCGGCTTGGGGCCGTAGGCGTGGGAGACGGACTCGAGATTGACCAGATTCATGGCCTTCCCAGGGTATCGGCTTCCCGCCGGTCTCCTCGCTTCCTCCTCGTCCGCCCCCAACCTGGTCATTACAGAGCGTTGCCTTTCGGCTTCCTGGCGTTACCATCATGGGGTGACCGGTGTGACCTTCCCCGGCTTCCCCCCGATCCACGGAGTGCCGCATGGAGCGAACGGTTCTGGTGGCCATCACCGAACGTCCCGACGCCGACTCGGCGCTCGCCGAGCAGCTCCGCCGCGTCGGCGCCGCGATGGACGAGCTCGGACTCCACGTACGCTGGACCCACCGCGACCACGACGCTCTGGCGGTGATCGGATCGGACGCGTCGCTCACGGCGGTGCTGGCCTCGTGGGACGCGCCCGGCGCCGAACACCTGCTGGGCGCGGTCGCCAAACGGTTCCGCGGGTTGCCCGTCTTCCTGATGGCGCAGGAGCAGGAGCTTCCGCTGTGGGTCTACGAGGTCATCCACGGCTACGTCTACCCGCTGGAGGACACCCCGGGGTTCATCGCCGGGCGCATCGCCCACGCCGCCGACCAGTACGCCGAGAAGATCCTCCCGCCTTTCTTCGGTGCGCTCCGCCGCCTGGAGGACCATCATCACTACTCCTGGCACACCCCGGCGCACGCCGGGGGCGTGGCGTTCCTCAAATCGCCGGTGGGCCGGGCATTCTTCGACTTCTACGGCGAACGGCTGCTGCGCACCGACCTGTCCATCTCGGTCACCGAGCTGGGCTCGCCCCTCGACCACACCGGCCCCATCGGCGAAGCCGAGCGCAACGCCGCCCGCGTCTTCAGCGCCGACCGCACGTTCTTCGTGGTCAACGGCAACTCCACGGCCAACCGGATCGTCGGGCACCACGCCGTCGCCCGCGGCGACACCGTCCTCGTGGACCGCAACTGCCACAAGTCGGTCCAGCACGCGCTCGCCATCAGCGGCGCCCGCCCGGTCTACCTCGTGCCCGAGCGCAACGGGCTGGGGCTGGCCGGTCCGATCCCGCCCGCCGCGCTGGCGGCGGCCGCGATCAGGGCCCAGGTGGCCGCCCATCCCCTCGCCTCCGGCGACCCGACCTACGCGGTGATCACCAACTCGACGTACGACGGTGTGTGCTACGACGCGGTGCGGGCCGGCGAGCTGCTGGGCGCCAGTGTGCCTCGCCTGCACTTCGACGAGGCATGGTTCGCCTACGCCCGGTTCAACCCGCTCTACGCCGGCCGCTACGGCATGGCCGTCGACGAGCACACGCTGCCCGGTCCCGGCCGTCCCACCGTGTTCGCCACCCAGTCGACGCACAAACTGCTGGCGGCGCTGTCGCAGGCCGCGATGCTGCACGTCCGCTCCTCGGAGCGCGCGCCGGTCGACTACGACGCGCTCAACGAGACCTACCTCATGCACGCCTCCACGTCGCCGCTCTACCCGATGATCGCCTCGCTCGACGTCGCGGCGGCGATGATGGACGGCCCGTCGGGAGCGTTCCTCACCGGGGAAGCGATCACCGAGGCCGTCCGGTTCCGGCAGGCGATGACGCGCCTGGCCGCTCGCATCCGCGACGACGGCACGCGGCCCTGCTGGTTCTTCGGCGTGTGGCAGCCCCCCGTCGTCACCGATCCGCGCACCGGGGGCACCGTCCCGTTCGCCGACGCCGACCCGGCCCTGCTGTGCTCGGAGCCCCGATGCTGGACGCTGGAGCCGGGCGCCGGCTGGCACGGGTTCGACGGCATGTCCGAGGGCTACTGCCTGCTCGACCCGGTCAAGGTGACGATCACCTGTCCGGGTGCCGATGCCGCCACCGGCACCCTCGACTGGGGCATCCCGGCCCGCGTCGTGGCCGCCTACCTGCAACGGCGCGGCATCGTGGTGGAGAAGACCGGCGACCACACGTTGCTGGTGCTGTTCTCGATGGGGATCACCAAGGGCAAGTGGGGCACCCTCATCGACGCCCTCACCGACTTCAAGCACGCCTACGACGCCGGCCTCCCCCTGTCGGAGGTCCTGCCCGGCTTCGGCCCGCCCGCGATCTCACTGCGCGAGCTCTGCACCCTGGTCCACGACAAGCTGCGCGACTCCGAGGTCGGCAAGCTCCTCGACCAGGTCTTCACCTTCCTGCCCGAGCCCGTGACCACGCCGGCCGACTGCTACCAGGCCATGATCCGGGCGCGCACCGAACGCGTCCCGCTGAGCCGCCTGCCGGGCCGGGTCGCCGCGGCCACGGTGGTCGTCACCCCACCGGGCATCCCCATGCTGATGCCCGGCGAGGCGGCCGGTCCCGCCGACGGGCCGCTGCTGACCTACCTGCGCGTCCTGGAGGACTTCGACCGGACCTTCCCCGACCTGGCCACCGACATCCACGGCGCCCATCGCGACACCGACGGCCGCTACTGGATAGAGGTCCTCAAGCACTGATCACGCCCGCGGATCAGCTCACGCAGGGCCGGCTCACGCAGGGTCGGGCCGGGTCGGGCCGGGTCGGGCGGGGCCGGGTCGGGCGGGGCCGGGTCGGGCGGGTCAGATCAAGGTCGCGCCGTGAACGGGGCCGTGGGCGGCGACGGCGGTGTGGGCGGCGCCCGTCGTAGTCAGGCTGTGGGCGAGGTCGCGGGCGTGGGTGGCGTCGATGGCGAGGAACGCGCACGTCGGGCCCGAGCCGGAGACGATCGCGCCCAGGGCGCCGTGCTGGCGGCCGGACTCGAGCGTGGGGGCGAGTTCGGGGCGGAGGTTGAGCGCGGCGGGCTGAAGGTCGTTGCTCAGGTGGGTGCCGAGCGCGTACGCGTCGCCGGTGCCGAGCGCCTCCATGAGGGAGTCGTTGAGCGTCGGCCACGGCACCTCGGCGTCGGAGGCCGCCCGGAGCCGGTCGCACTCGGCGTACACGCTGGCCGTCGACAGACCCCCATTGGCCAGCGCGAACACCCAATGGAACGTGCCCCCGGTGGGCAGCTCGCTCAGCTGCTCACCGCGCCCGGTGCCGACCGCCGTGCCGCCGATCAGCGAGAACGGGACGTCGCTGCCGAGGTCACCGGCGATCTCCATGAGATCGTCCATGGGCAGCCCCAGACCCCACAGCTCGTTGCAGGCGACCAGCGCGCCCGCCGCGTCGGCGCTGCCGCCCGCCATGCCGCCCGCGACCGGGATGCTCTTGTGGATGACGAGTTCGGCGCCGTAGCTGCGACCGGCGTGCTTGGCGAGGGCGCGAGCGGCTCGGATGGCGAGGTTGCTGTCGTCGGTCGGCACCTGGTCGGACCACTTGCCGTTCACCTGAACGGTGATCCCCTCCGACTCCTTGGCCACCACCTCATCGAAGATCGACACGGCGTGGAAGACGTTGACCAAGTCGTGGTAGCCATCTTCCCTGAGCGGGCCGACAGAAAGCTGCACGTTGACCTTCGCGGGCACACGTACGGTCACCGAACTCATCGATCTTCTGCCACTCTCATTACTTGCCGGGGTCAAGGACACTCGATGTTATCGGGGCACGGAGCCCTGACATGCGGTTCTCGAAATATGACGCCGGCCTCTGCCGCCTCCTCACCACAGAGAGTCAAGTTGGTCACCATTTCCCCCGATCCCCCTGCTTGATGAGGTGCGCCCCCTTTCCGCCGCCCCTCCGGAAGGGTCGAAGCCTGCTCCCGCGCGCATGGCCGTCGCGCCGGACGAGCTGCACGCCCGGGGCACGAGGCGGAGGTTGGACAGGAGTCTCCACGCTTGCCAAGGTGAGTGCGTCGGGGTGATGACTGCCCAGGTGAGGAGTGGTGAACGTGGTGACGGTGGTGGAGGTCCCGCAGTGGCGGGGGTCGGGTGCACCCACGGCGGAACGCCTGAAGAAAGGGGCACGACTGCTCGCCGACATGGTGGGAGCCGGGCAACGGGTACGGGTGGCGGTGGAGGACGACCTCGTCACCACGGCAGCCCGGGTGCGTACGGCCCTTGAAGAGGCGTCCGAGGATTTCGTGGTCACCACCGGCGGAGACTGCGGGGTCGAGCTGGAGCCGGTGGCGGCGGCTCGCCGACGCTACGGGGACCGGCTGGTGGTCGTCTGGTTCGACGCCCACGGCGACCTGAACACCCCGGCCTCCTCGCCCTCCGGCGCCTACCACGGCATGGTCCTGCGCGCCCTCACCGGCGACGGCCCCGTGGGCCTGGTGGCCGGCGACCCATTGACGCCACGCCAGATCGTCCTGGCAGGGGTACGTGACTTGGACGCGGCAGAAGAGTCGTTCATCAAGACCGCCGGGATCCGCCACGCCCCCAGGCCGGACGCAACGGCCCTGATCGAGGCCATCGAGCTCTGCGGCACTGAACGCCCCCACGAAATTCCCTCCGGAACGGCACCACCCCATGAAGTTCCCTCCGGAACGGCACCACCCCACGAGGTTCCCTCTGAAACGGCACCACCCCACGACGCCGACCAGCCAACGCCACAGCGTCAGGCCACGACGGCACGCGACACACGCACCGGGACCACGGCATCGCGAAGGCTGACGGCAGGGGGCGGCGGCAGCGTTGTGTATGTGCACATCGACTTCGACGTGCTGGATCCGGAGATCTTCACGAGTGTGGGGTCGCCGGCGCCCGGTGGGTGGCGGCCCGAGGAACTCCTGTCGCTGGTGCGTGCGGTGGGCGAGCGGTTCGACGTCATGGGGCTCGGGCTCATGGAGTACGAGCCCGCTCGCAAGGAGGATCAAGAGCTGCTGTCCTCTCTGGTGACGGACCTGGTGGCGGCCTGCGGCCACGCGTGAGTCCTTAGAGCCGCCCGACCGCCTTGGGGGCACCCGACCGTCTCAAAGACACGCGACCGTCACGCGACCGTCTTGGAGGCACGCGACCGTCTTGGAGGCACCTGACCGTCTTGGAGATACCCCGACACCTGGGCGGGCGCGCCGACCTCGAAGCCGGCTGACGGCACTCCGTCGTCCAGACCGAAGCCGGATGGCGGCACCCGGCTGCCTTCCTCGAACCGAAGCTGGATGGCAGCGCGTGGTGGGCGAGTCGGGTCGGGGTAGGCCGTGAGCGCGTGGGGCTACGGGCGGTGGGTCAGCCTGGGCGGACGGCGCCTCTGAATGTCGCGCGGTAGTAGGGGATGTTGAGGAAGCGGGTCCTTCTGACCACGTCCCCGGTTTTCGGGGCGTGGATCATGAGGTCGCGGCCGAGGTAGAGGGCGACGTGGGTGGGGGCGCCGGTCCCGCCGCCGAAGAAGAGCAGGTCGCCGGTGCGGCGGGCGGCCAGCGGGATGCGGCGGCCTTGGCGGTATTGGGCTCCTGTGTAGTGGCTGAGGCGCACGCCGGCCCTGGACCAGGCGTAGAGGGTCAGGCCGCTGCAGTCGAAGCCCCGGGTTCTTGAGCCTCGGCCTATGCCCAAGGTGGGGCCTTTGGTGGAGCCTCCGCCCCAGGAGAAGGAGACGCCCAGCTGGGTCAGGGCCGCTGCGGCGGCGATTTGTCCTCTTGTCAGGGCCTTCTTCGTGGCCGCCGCTTGGGCGGGGGTGGTGGCCGTGGTCAGGAGGGCTGTGACGAAGGAGATGAGCAGGGCGGGATGGAGGGTGAGCCAGAGGAACACGGAGTGCTTGGTCATCGGTGCCTCCCAGGGAGAACGGGGGTGGGAGGCCAGGATGCGGGGCTGATCGGGGTCAAGATTGGCCCGAACGTGGTTCTGGGGACAGCGGGCGCGAGGAAGGCCGGCCTGTGGATTCGACCGTGGACCACAACGATCGGAGGGCGGGATCGGTCGTGGCTGTCGCGCCACTGGCAACACCGACCTCGTCACCAGCGAAGCCGCACGGCCGCGAACCCATCGGCTCGGCGGCGAACGACACCGACTCGACCGCCATTGCACCGGCGCGGGCGCTGGTGATGTTGGTTTCGGCCTCCAGTGGGGCGGGAGGCCGGCGCCCAGTGAGGCGAGAGGCCGGCGTCCAGTGGGTGGGTGGTCGGTGTCCAGTTGGGCGGGGGGTCCTGTTACCGAGGGAACTGCGGAGTGGGTTTCTGGCGGTGAGGGTGGCGGGGCGGGGAGATCGGGGGGTGGGGTTCCTTGGCGCTCGAAGACCGTCCAGTTGGGACCGGTTTGGCGGGGTTGGGGTGATATGACGTGCAAGCGGCATATCGGCGAATTCCAAGTGAACGGCAAGGCAGATCACCGATGCTGCTTGCGGAGCATAATGATCTTCTGCGGACAAAATGACCTGAAGGAGAACGACCTCGCGCGGCGAACGACCGCGCCTATCACGCGACGGTGAACCGCCCGCGCGACCCCGCGCGCCCAGCGACGACCTCGCCCGGGCCCGCGTGCCGCTCTTGAGGAGCGGCCCCAGCCGCCCACCCGGGCACGTTCGACCCTTGCTCGAAAGAAGGACACATGAACACGGATGCGACGGGCGCGAACCGCCCGCTCACTGGCCTGCCCGGCCGGCTCCACGAGGCCCTGGAAGCGCAGCGCCGGCGCACGCCCGATCGCGTCGCCGTCGTCGCGGGCACGAAGCGGCTCACCTACGCCGAGGTCGACCGCATGGCCAACGGGGTCGCCGACGCTCTGCAGGCGCAGGGCGTCGGGCGCGGCGACCTGGCGGGGATCTGCCTGGACCGCGACGAGTGGCTGGTGCCCGCACTGATCGGGGTGCTGAAGGCGGGGGCGGCGTACGTGCCGCTCGACCCGGCCTACCCGGCGGAGCGGTTACGTTTCATGGCCGAGGACTCCGGCGCGCAGGTGGTGGTCACCTCGGCGGCCAAGCGCGACACCGCCTCCCTGACCGGCGCCGCCACCGTGCTCGTCGACGCCACGACGCCCGCCGAGCACGGTCCCGAGGTGCCGGGCGAGCCGAGTGACGCCGCGTACGTCATCTACACCTCAGGCTCCACCGGCCGGCCCAAGGGCGTGGTCGTCGAGCACCGCAACACCCTGAACCTAATGCGCTGGGAGGCGTCCAACTACACGGCAGAGGAGTTGAGCGGCATGCTGGCCGGCTCCTCCATCTGCTTCGACGCCTCGATCACGCAGATCTTCACGCCGCTGTCCGCGGGCGGCACCGTGATCATGGCGGACAGCATCCTGGCGCTGCCGGCGCTGCCGGCCCGCGACGAGGTGCGCACGGTCTTCGGCGTCCCGTCCGCGCTGTCGGTGCTGCTTCGCGAGCCCCTGCCGGAGGGCGTGCGCATGGTGCTGTCGGGCGGCGAGCGGCTGACCGCCTCCCTGGTCGAGCGCGCGTTCGCGAACCCGGGTGTGCGCCGCGTGCTCAACATGTACGGCCCCACCGAGTGCACCACCGGCAGCACCATGTACGACGTGCGCCGCGGCCACGAGGGCGACCCGCCGCTGGGCGGCCCCATGGCGAACGCGCTGCTCAGCATCCGGGACGCCGACGGCAGGCCGGTCCCGGACGGAGAAGTGGGCGAGTTGTGGATCGGCGGCCCCGGCGTCACCCGCGGCTACCTGGGCCACGAGTCGCAGGCGTTCCGTACCGAGCCGGACGGCTCCCGCGTCTACCGCAGCGGCGACCTGGTCAGGTGGGTGGACGGCGAGCTGCGGTACGTGGGCCGCGCCGACGACCAGGTCAAGATCCGCGGCTACCGGGTGGAGCTGGGCGAGGTCGAGTCGGCGCTGGAACGTCACCCCGCCGTGCGCCGCGCGGTCGTGCTCGCGCACACGGACGACGACGGCATCGCCTACCTCGTCGGGCACGTGGAGGCCCCCGGCACCACCGAGCCCGAGCTGCGCGACTGGCTGCGTGACCGTCTGCCCGACCACCTGGTACCGGCCAGGATCGGCGTGGCCGAGGAACTCCCGATCGCCCCCATGGGCAAGGTGGACCGGGCGGCCCTGCCCAAGCTGCGCCCCGCACGTACGGGGAGCGAGGCGCCTGTCGCGCCGCGCACGGACGATGAGCGCCTGGTGGCCGAGGTGATCGCGGACGTGCTGGGCCTGCCCGAGGTGGGCGTGCACGACCGGTTCGCCGACCTGGGCGGGCATTCGCTGGCCGCCGCCCGGGTGGTGATCGAGCTGTCGCGGCGGCTCGGGCACACCGTGCCGCTGGCCTCGTTCCTGATCGAGCCGACCGCGGCGGGGCTGGCGGCGCGCCTGCGCGAGCCGGGATCGGCGCCGCTGCGGCGGACCGGCGCGACTCGGCACCCGCTCACCGCCGCGCAGCGCGAGTTCTGGACGCTGCGCCAGCTCCACCCGCACAGCCCCGTGACCACCGTGTCGGTACGGCTGCGCGTGCGCGGTCTCGGCGGGAGCGCGCCGCTGCGCTCGGCGCTCGACGCGGTGCTGTGCCGGCACGAGGCCCTGCGCAGCACGGTCGCCGTCGGCGAGGACGGCGTCCCGTACGCGGTCGTGCACCCGCCCGTCCCCGTCCCCCTGGTCGAGCACCCGGCGGGCGCTGACCCGGTGAAGGTGGCGCGGACGGCGGCCGAGCACGTGTTCGACGTGACGAGCGAGGTGCCGCTGCTGCGTGCGAGCCTCTGCCCCGCGGGGGACGACGTGGCCGAGCTGGTGCTCGTGACGGACCACCTTGCCTTCGACGGCGGTTCGGTGGGCGTGCTGATGGAGGAGCTGGCCGCCGAGCTGGCGGGCGAGCACGTTCCCGAGCCCGTGGTGCAGCTCGGCGACGTGGCGGTACGCGAGCAGGAGGACCGGCCTGACCTTGAGCGGCTGCGGGAGTTCTGGCGGGACGAAATGGCGGGCGCGCCGGTGGCGGGGCCGCCGCCCGCCGACCTGACGACGGGCCGGGTGATCAGGGCGCTGCCCGAGGAGTTCACGGACGGCGTGGCGGCGCTGGCGCGGGCGTGCGGCACGACCCCGTACGCCGTGTACCTCGCCGCGCTCGCCCTGGCCGCCGGAGAGCCCGACACGCTGGTCGGCATGGTCGCGGCGCGACGCGCCGAGCCGGAGCTGGCCAGGATCGTCGGGCCGCTCATCGACACCGTTCCTGTACGGCTGCGGCCGGACGCCGCGCCGACCTTCCGCGACCTGGTCAGGCAGGCCGGGGAGGCCGCGACGCGGGCGCTGGTGCACCAGGAGATCCCGCCCGCCGAGCTGCCCCGCTCCCCCGTGCTCCTGGCCATGCAGCACGCCGAGGTGCCGGTGCGGGCCGGCTGTCTCGACCTGCTGACCGAGGTGGGCTCGGGCGCGGCGGTGCACGAGTTCAGCGTCCTCGTCAACCGTACGGTGGAGGGCTCCGAGCTGCACCTGGAGTACGCGGTCGCGCTGCTCTGCAGGGAGACGGCCGAGGCGTACCTCGATCGGCTGCTGTATCTGCTGCGGCGGGCCGTGGCCGAGCCCGACGTGGGGGTCGCCGCGTTCGAACGGGTCACCCCGGACGAGCGCGCCGCACTGCTGGCCCGCGCGGCCGGGCCGCGGCTGCCCGGCGACGTGCCGCCGGTGCCGGCGGCGCTCGCCGCGCACACGACGGGGACGGCGGTGGTCGGTCCTGACGGCGCGGCCCTGAGCCACGCCGAGCTGAACGACCGCGCCGACCGGATCGCGGCCGGGCTGCTCGCGCACGGGGTGTCGCGGGGGGACGTGGTCGGCGTCCGCGTGCCGCGTGACCTGATGGTGCCCGCCGTGCTGCTCGGCGTGTGGCGGGCGGGGGCCGCCTACCTGCCGCTTGACCTGGACCACCCGGACGAGCGCCTGCGCCTGCTGGCCGCGGACGCGGGCGCCCGCGTGGTGCTCACCCGCGGCGGTACGCCCTCGGAAGCGCCGTCCGAAGCGCCGTCCGAAGCGCCATCTGAAGCGCCATCTGAAGCGCCATCTGAAGCGCCGGTGATGCTCGATGCGGATCGGCTTGCGGCGGGTCCCCGCGCGGAGCTGCCGGAGGTCCGTGCCGAGGATCTGGCGTACCTCACCTACACCTCCGGCTCCACCGGCGCCCCCAAGGGCGTCGAGGTCACGCACGGCGGCCTGGCCGCACTCGTGGCCGGCATGATCCAAACGCTCCGGCTCGGCCCGGCCGACGTGCAGCCCGCGGTCTCCCCGCTGAGCTTCGACGCCTTCGCCTCCGAGCTGTGGAGCGTCCTGACCGCCGGCGGCACGTCCGTGATGGTGGACAGGACCACGGCCGAGGACGGGCACGCGCTGGCGGAGCTGATCACCACCAGCGGGGCCACGGTGGTCGACCTGGTGCCGACGTCGTACCGGATGCTGCTGGCGGCCGGCTGGACGGGCGGCCCCGGGCTGCGCGCCGTCGCCGGCGGTGAGGCGCTGGACCCGGCGCTGGCCGAGCAGATCCTGCTGCGCGTCGGCGAGCTGTGGAACGCGTACGGCCCCACCGAGACCACCGTCACCTCGACGCTGCACCGGGTGCGCCCGCACGAGGGCGACCGGGTGCCGATCGGCTCGCCGATGCCGGGCGAGCGGGCGTACGTGGTGGACGCGCACCTGCGGCTGGTGCCGCCGGGCGCGGTCGGCGAGCTGCTGCTGGGCGGGGCGGGCGTGGCGCGCGGCTATCGGGGCCGACCGGACCTGACCGAGGCCACCTTCGTGGCGGACCCGTTCACGCCGGGCGGCCGCTGCTACCGTACGGGCGACCTGGCGCGCTGGCGGCAGGACGGGACGCTGGAGTTCCACGGCCGCCGCGACCACCAGGTGAAGGTCCGCGGCTACCGGATCGAGCTGGGCGAGATCGAGGCCGTGCTGCGCGAGGTCACCGAGGCCGCGGTGACCGTGGCGGGCACGGAGACGGGCACGGAGACGGGCACGGAGGCGCACGCCCACCTGGTCGGCTACGTCACGCCGGAGACGGCGGACCTCGCCGCGATCGAGCGGCACGCCCGTTCCAAGCTGCCCGGTCACATGGTGCCGCGCCGCTGGGTCGCGCTGCCGGCCCTGCCCACGCTGTCCAGCGGCAAGGTGGACCGCGCCGCGCTGCCCGAGCCTGACACCGGCCCCGGCCCGGCGCGGGTCGCGCCGGCCACCGACGCCGAGCTGCTGGTGGCCGCCGTCTGGGCCGAGGTGCTCGAACGGCCCGAGGTCTGGGCCGGCGACGACTTCTTCGCCCTCGGCGGCGCCTCGTTCGCCGCGACCAGGGTGGCCGCGCGCCTGCGCGAGATGTTGCAGGTCGCTGTGCCGGTGCGGTTGTTGTTCGACCGCCCGGTGCTCGCCGACTTCGCCGCCGCGCTTGAGGAGCTGCTGGCCGCCGAGCTGATGGAGGGGAACGAGGGATGACCGAGGTACGTGAGGACCGGATCGCCGGCCTGGTCCGGTCCAGGCTCGCGGCCGCGCTGAAGCAGGCGGAGAAGGCCCCCGGCATCCCGGCGACGTCGGCCACCGACATGCCGCTGTCGCCCGCGCAGGAGCGGCTGTGGTTCCTGGCCCAGCTGGAGCCGGACACGCCGGCGTACAACGTGCCGCTGACGCTGCGGCTGCGCGGCCCGGTGGACGTCGACGCCCTCACCGGCGCGGTGGCGGACCTGGCCGAGCGGCACTGGATCCTGCGCGGCGTGATCGAGGACGGCCTGGTACGCCCCGTCGGCGACGTGCACGTGCCCGTCGTGGACCCGGCCGACCTGGAGCGCGAGCTCGATGAGCACGCCTGGCGGCCCTTCCGGCTGGACGCCGAGCCGCCCCTGCGCGCCACGGTGTTCCGGGCCGCCGACGACGAGTGCGTGCTGGCGCTCACCCTGCACCACATCGCCACCGACGCCTGGTCGGAGCGCGTGCTGCTGGACGACCTCGCCCGCCTGTACGCCGCCCGCCTAGGTCTGGAGCCGCCTCCCGCTCCCCCCGCCCTGCAGTACGCGGACGTGGCCGCGTGGGAGGCCGACCGGCCCGACACCGACCTCGACTGGTGGGCCGGGCACCTGGCGGGCCTGCCGCCGGTGCTCGACCTGCCGCTCGCCCGCCCGCGCCCGCCCGTCCCCGGGTGGGAGGGCGCGGCGGTGCCGGTCGAGGTGCCTGAGCCGCTGGCGGCGAAGGTGCGCGCGGTGGCGGGGACGTCGCCTTTCATGGTGTTCCTGGCCGGTCTGCAGGCGTTGCTGAGCCGCCTGTCCGGGGTGGACGACATCGCCGTGGGCGTGCCGCACGCGGGACGTCACCACCCCGACGCCGAGCGGGTCGTCGGCTGCTTCGTCAACACGCTGGTGGTGCGCGGCGACACCTCGGGCGATCCGACCGGCGCCGAGCTGCTGGCACGCGCGCGTACGGCGGCGCTGGACGCGTACGCGCACGCCGGCACCCCGTTCGAGCGGGTCGTGGAGCGGCTGCAGCCGGACCGGAACCTGGCGGTCACGCCGCTGTTCCAGGTGATGCTGAACGTCTATGAGACCGGCGCGCCGGTGTCGCTGCCCGGGCTGGAGGTCGAGGCAGGGACGACGGCCGCGCCGACCGCCAAGTTCGACCTCAACCTGGAGCTCGGCGACGACGGCACCGGCTTCTCGGGCGAGTTACGGTACCGGACCGACCTGTTCGACGAGGCGACCGTGCGGCGCCTCGTCGCCTGGTACCTGGAGTTGCTCGACGGCCTGCTCACCGACCCCGGCGCGCCGGTGCGGCTGCCGGCCGGCGACGACCTGCGCGGCCCCGCCACGGACCTGCCCGTGGACGTGCCGCTGCACGCGCTGGTCGAGCGGGTGGCCGACGCCCGGCCCGACGCGGTCGCGGTCGGCTCGCTCAGCGCGGTCGGCTCGCTCAGCTACGCGGAGCTGGACCGCCGCGCCAACCAGGTGGCCCATTGGCTGCTGGCGCGCGGGGTGCGCCCGGACGAGCCGGTCGGAGTGCTGCTGGAGCGGCGGCCCGAGCTGGTGGTCGCCATGCTCGGCGTGCTCAAGGCGGGCGCCGCCTACCTGCCGCTCGACCCGGTCTATCCGGAGCGGCGCAACGAGGCGGTGGTGGCCGACGCCGGGGCGCGGATCGTGCTCACGGGCGCCGAGCTCGCCGCCGCGGCGGGCGCGTCCTGCGAACGTCCCGACGTGGCCGTACGGCCTGAGCACCTGGCGTACGTGATCTACACCTCGGGCTCGACCGGGCGGCCGAAGGGGGTCGCGGTCGAGCACCGGCACATCACGCACTACCTCGGCGCGGTGGCCGAGGCGCTCCCCGAGGGGCTGACCTCGTTCGCGCTGGTGTCCACCGCCGCCGCCGACCTCGGCATGACGAACGTGTGGTGCGCGCTGACCACGGGCGCCACCCTCCACCTGATCGACCACGAGACGGCCACCGATCCGGGCGCGTTCGCCGCCCGCCTGGCGGCGCACCCGGTGGACGCGATCAAGATGGTGCCCAGCCAGCTCGAACTCCTCGGCACCGCCGCGCTGCCGCGGAAGCTGCTGATCCTGGCCGGTGAGGCGGTGCCGGCGGACCTGGTGGCGCGGGTCCGCGAGGCGCGGCCCGGCCTGGAGGTGCAGATCCACTACGGCCCCACCGAGACCACGGTGTCGGTGCTGGCCTGCGACGCGAGCGAGAGCACCCCCGGGCGGGCGCCGCTGGGCCGGCCGTTGCCCGACGTCGTGTGCCGGGTCGCCGACCCGTCGGGGCGGGCGCTGCCGGCCGGCGTGCCGGGCGAGCTGTGGATCGGCGGGCCCAGCGTGGCGCGCGGCTACCTGGGCCGCCCCGACCTCACCGCGGAGCGCTTCACCGATGGCTGGTACCGCACCGGCGACCGCGTCAGGGTGACGGGTGACGGGCTGGTCGAGTTCCTCGGCCGGATCGACGACCAGGTGAAGGTCCGCGGCTTCCGCGTCGAGCTGGGCGAGGTCGCCGCCGCGCTGCGTGCCCTGCCGCAGGTCGCCGAGGCGTACGTGCAGCCGGTCGGCGTCGGCCTGGAGCGCCGGCTGGCCGCCTGGGTGACGCCGGCGACGGTGAACGTGGCCGAGGTGCGGGCGGCGCTGCGCGAGCGGCTGCCCGACTACATGGTGCCGGCCGCGATCGGCGTGCTGGAGTCCCTGCCGCTCACCCCGAACGGCAAGGTGGACCGGGCCGCGCTGCGCGAGCCCGAGGCGGGGCCCGCGGTGCGGGTGCCGCTGGGCACGCCCGCCGAACGCCTGGTGGGCGAGGTCTGGACCGACGTGCTCGGGCTCGCCGAGGTGTGGGCGGACGACGACTTCTTCGCGCTCGGCGGGCACTCGTTCGCGGCGACCCGGGTGGCCGGGCGGCTGCGGGAGCGGCTGGGCGCGGCGGTGCCGGTGCGGCTGCTGTTCGAGCACCCGGTGCTGGCCGACCTGGCCGCCGCGCTGCCCCGCCCGGCCGGCGCCGGGCGGGTGCGGCGGGCGCCGGTGGACGGGCCGATGAATGGGCCGGTGCCGCTGTCCGGGGTGCAGGCCAGGCTGTGGTTCCTGGCGCAGCTCGAACCGGACAGCAGCGCGTACAACGTCCCGGTGGCGCTGCGGCTGCGCGGCACGCTGCGGGCGGAGGCGCTGCTGGGCGCGGTACGCGACCTCGCCGAGCGGCACCAGGTGCTGCGCAGCGTGGTGGACGCCTCCGGGGATGAGCCCGTGATGGTGGTAGGTGACGCCGGCGAGGTGCCCGTGTCCACCGCCCGCGTGGCCCGGCCGGAGGTCGAGGACGTGCTGGCCACGCACCTCGCGACCCCGTTCGCGCTGGACCGCGAGCCACCGATGCGCGCGGTGCTCCTGGAGGTGGACGCCGGGACCGGAGCCGATGCGGGAGATGACGGCGAGCATGTGCTGTCGCTCACCTTCCACCACATCGCCACCGACGCGTGGACGCGCGGGCTGCTGCTCGACGAGCTGTCCGGCCTGTACGCCGCCCGCCTCGGCCTGCGCCCCCCGCTGGACCCGCCGCCCGCGCAGTACGCCGAGGTGTCGCCGGTCCCCGACCCGGCAGACCTGGACTGGTGGGCCGGGCACCTGGACGGCCTGCCGCCGGTGCTCGACCTGCCCACCGACCACCCGCGCCCCGCCGTCCCCGACCCCGGCGGTGCCGCGCTGGACCTGGAGCTGCCGGCCGCGCTGAGCGAGCGGGTCAGGGCGGTGGCCACCGCCTACCGGTCCACGCCGTTCATCGTGCTGCTGGCCGGGCTGCAGGCGCTGCTGGCGAGGCTGTCGGCGAGCGCGGACATCGCGGTCGGCGTGCCGGTCTCCGGCCGCGACCATCCGGACACCGAAGGCGTGGTGGGCTGCTTCCTCAACACCGTCGTCGTACGGACCGACGTGGGCGGCGACCCGACAGGCCGCGACCTGCTGGCCCGCGCACGGGAGTCCGCGCTGGGCGCGCTCGCACACGCGGGCACGCCGTTCGACCGGGTGGTGGACCGGCTGCAGCCGGAGCGTAACCTGGCGGCCACGCCGCTGTTCCAGGTGATGCTCAACTACATCTCCGGCGTGGCCCGGCCCGAGCTGCCCGGCCTGGAGTCGTCCGAGATCCAGCTTCCGGAGCTGACCACCAAGTTCGACCTGAGCTGGCACGTCGTGGACGAGGGTCCTGGCGCGCCGCTGCGGGGCGGGCTCGCGTACCGGACGGACCTGTTCGAGCCTGGTACGGCGGACAAGCTGACCCGCTGGTACGTCTCCCTGCTCGACGGGCTGCTCGCCGACCTGGACGCGCCGGTGGGCGCGGTGCCGCTGGAGCCGGTGACCGGGCCCGTCGTGGACGGCGGGCCGCCGCCCGAGCCGCCCGCCGGGGCGGTGCACCACCTGATCGAGCGCTGGGTGGACGAGACCCCCGGCGCCCCCGCGGTGGTGGGCGGCGACCGCGCCCTGACGTACGGGGAGCTGGAGTCGGCCGCGAACCGGATCGCGCACTGGCTCCTGGACGCCGGGGTACGCGCGGACGAGCCGGTCGGCGTGCTGCTGGAGCCGGGGGCCGACCTGGCGTGCGCGTTGTTCGGCATCCAGAAGTCGGGCGGCGGCTACCTGCCGATGGACCCGGCGTACCCGGCGGCGCGGATCGCCGCGATGCTGGAGGCCGCCGGGGTGCGGGCCGTGGTGACGGTGAGCGAGTTCGCGCCGCTGATCGGGGACGGCAGGCGGGTGCTGGCGCTCGACCGGCCGCCGTCCCTGCCCGACACCCGCCCCGAGGTGGACGTACGGCCCGAGCACCTGCACCACGTGATCTTCACGTCGGGGTCGACGGGCACGCCCAAGGCGGTGGCCGCCGAGCACGGCGGCGTGCTCAACTACCTGGGCGGCATGCTGCCGCGCATCGGCGTGCCGGGCGGGTCGTTCGCGGTGGTCTCGACGCCCGCCGCCGACTTCGGCCTGACCTGCGTGTTCGGCGCGCTGACCACGGGCGGGACGGTGCACCTGGTGCCGCGCGAGACCGCGATGGACCCGGCCGCGTTCGCCGGCTACCTGGCCGAGCACCGGGTGGACGTCGTCAAGTGCGTGCCGAGCCACCTGGAGCTGCTCGCCTCGGGCGGCGACCTGGCCGCCGTGCTGCCGCGCGAGCTGCTGATCCTGGCGGGCGAGGCGTGCCCGTGGGACCTGGTGGAGCGCGCCAGGGCGGCCCGGCCAGGGCTGCGGCTCCAGAGCCACTACGGTCACACCGAGTCCACGATGATCTGCCTGGTGTGCGACACCGAGGAGATCCCGGCCGACCGGCGGACCGGCATCGTGCCGCTGGGCCGTCCGCTGCCCGGCGTGTACGGCCACCTGGTGGACGCGGCGCTGCGCCCCGTGCCGCCCGGCGTGCCCGGTGAGCTGGTGGTCGGCGGCCCCGGCGTCACCCGCGGCTACATCGGCCGGCCCGAGCTGACCGCGCAACGGTTCGTCCCCGACCCGCTGACCGGGGACGGACGCTGCTACCGCAGCGGCGACCTGCTGCGCGTCACCTCCGACGGGCAGATCGAGTTCCGCGGCCGGGTGGACGACCAGGTCAAGGTCCGCGGCTACCGCGTGGAGCTGGGCGAGGTCACCACCGCGCTGCGGGCGCTGCCCCAGGTCGCCGAGGCCGTGGTGCTGCCCGTCGGCGAGGGCAAGGCCAGGCAGCTCGCCGCGTGGGTGACGCCCGCTACCGTGGAGGCCGCGGCCGTACGCTCGGCGCTGCGCGAACGGCTGCCCGACTACATGGTGCCGGCGCACGTCGTGGCGCTCGACCGGCTGCCGCTCAACCCGAACGGGAAGATCGACAGGGCCGCGCTGCCCGAGCCGGTGGCCGAGCAGGCCGCGTACGCGCCGCCGTCCACGCCGAACGAGGAGCTGGTCGCCGGGGTCTTCGCCCAGGTGCTCGACGTGGAGCGCGTGGGGGCGGGCGACGACTTCTTCGCCCTCGGCGGCGACTCGTTCGCCGCGGTCCGCGCGGTCACCCAGATCGGCCGCGGGCTGCGGGTGATCGACCTGTTCACCCGGCCCACGGTGACCGATCTGGCCGCGTTCCTCGGCCGTGAGGACGGCGCCGAGGAGCGGGGCGGGCTGCTGCATCGCCTGGGCGGCGGGCGGACCAGCGAGTTCACGCTGGTGTGCGTGCCGTACGGCGGTGGTTCCGCGGTGGTCTACCAGCCGCTGGCCAAGGCGCTGGGCGACCGGGTCGAGGTGCTCTCCGCCGAGCTGCCCGGCCACGACCCCGCCCGCCCCAACGAGCCGCCGCTGCCGCTGGAGGAGCTGGTGGACGTCCTGGCCGCCGAGGTGGCGGCGAGCGCGTCGGGGCCGGTCGCGATCTACGGCCACTGCGTCGGCTCGGCGGCCGCCGTCGCGCTCGCGCGCCGGCTGGAGGCGGACGGCGTGCCCGTGCTGGGCGTCATCGCCGCCGCGAGCTTCCCCGCCGCACGGCTGCCCGGGGCGATCAAGCGGCTGTTCGGCGGCGACCGCTTCGTGTCGGACCGGATGTTCCGCGACGCGCTGCGCGCCTCTGGCGGGCTGCTCGACGACATGGACGAGGACGCCAAGCGCACCGCCGTACGCGCGATGCGACACGACGCCGACCAGGCGCAGGAGTGGTTCACCCGGGAGCTGGCCGGTGAGGGTGCGCCGCTGCGCGCCCCGATACTCAGCCTGGTCGGTGAGCGCGACCGCGCCACCGAGCTGCACGAGGAGCGCTACGCCGAGTGGGCCGCCTTCTCACCCCGGGTGGAGCGGGCCGTGCTCCCCAGGGCCGGCCACTACTTCCTGCGCCACCAGGCCGAGCCGCTGGCCGCCCTGGTGCTGGAGCGCCTGACGCGCTGGTCGGCGGGCGCACTGCCCGATCCGGTACGCCCGCCGGAACGCACCAGGCTGTGGCCCTTCTACACGGTCGCGGCCGGGCAGATCGTCTCGGGTCTCGGCACGGCGCTCAGCTCGTTCGCGCTCGGCGTGTGGGCCTACCAGCTCAGCGGCGAGATCCTGGACCTGGCGCTGGTCACGATGCTGGCGCAGATCCCGGCCGTGCTGCTCACCCCGCTGGGCGGCGCGCTGGCCGACCGGGTCGACCGCCGTAAGATCATGCTGGCCTGCGACGCGCTGTCCGGGCTCGCCATGGTGGCGCTGGTGCTGCTGCTGATGACCGGCGAGCTGCAGTTCTGGAACGTCTGCGCCATCGTGGGCGTGACGTCGGTCGTGACGGCGTTCCAGCAGCCCGCGTGGCTGGCGGCGGTGGCGCAGCTGGTGCCCAAGCCGTACCTGCCGCAGGCCAACGCGCTGGCGAACGTGGGCTTCGGCATCGGCAACGTGGTCGCGCCGCTCGCGGGCGGCGCACTGATCGGCCTGTTCGGGCTGTCGGCCGTGGTGGCCGTGGACGTCGCCACGTTCGTGGTCGGCGTGGTGACGCTGCTGCTGGTGCGCTTCCCCGACCGGCTGTTCCACCGGCGCGAGGAGACGTTCACGGCGGCCCTCACCGGCGGCTGGCGGTTCCTGCGCAGGCGGCGACCCCTGCTGGTGATGGCGCTCTACTTCGCGGTGGTGAACTTCTGCACCGCCCTCATGTGGGTGCTCGTCACCCCGGTCGTGCTGTCCATCGGCGACTCCGCCGACCTGGGCGTGGTGACCGCCGTCGGCGGTGTCGGCGCGGCCCTGGGCACCGGCGTGGTGCTGGTGTGGGGCGGCACCAGGCGGCGGGCCACCGGCATGATCGGCTTCGTCGCCGGGTCGGGGATCGGCGTCGTGCTCATGGGCGTGTGGCCGGTCGTGTGGCTGGTCGCGGCCGGGCTGTTCATCCGGCTGGCGTGCATGAGCATCGGCAACGCGCACTGGCTGTCGATCATCCAGGTCAAGGTGGGCCCCGAGCTGCAGGGACGGGTGCTCGCGGTGAACATCATGATCGCCACGGCCATGCAGCCGATCGGCTTCCTCGCCGCCGACCCGCTCGCGGAGTGGGCCGGGCGGTTCACCGACGGGCCCGGCGGAGGCGCGGGAGCGGTGCTGCTGGCCAGCGGCGTGTTCCTGGTGGCGTGGGGCCTGCTCGGGCTGCGCTACCGGCCGCTGCACCACCTGGAGGACGTCGTCCCCGACGCCGCGCCGCCGTCCGAGGCCGCGGCCGACCTGGACGCCATCCAGGAGAGGGTGCTGAGCGCGTGAGCGTGGAAGACGTGCTGCGCACGACGCTGGTCACCGCCGCCGACGTCCGGGCGGCGGCGGCCCGCATCGCGCCGTACGTGCGGCGCACGCCCCTGCTGCGGCTGCCCAGCGAGCGGCTCTGGGTCAAGCCGGAGAACCGGCAGCCGACCCGCTCGTTCAAGGTGCGCGGCGCGGTCAACGCCGTCGTCCTGCTGGCCCGGCGGGGCGTACGGCACGTGATCGCGCAGTCGTCGGGCAACCACGCCCAGGCCATCGCGTACGCGGCGGCCGAGCAGGGGCTGCGGGCGACCGTCGTGCTGCCGGACACCGCTCCCGAGCTGAAGGTGAGCGCGGCGCGCCGGCTCGGCGCCGAGGTGGTGATCGTGCCGCCCGCCCTGCGGGGGGAGGCCTGCCTGGCGCTGGCCGATCGGTTCGGCGCGACGGTGATCGGCTCCGACGGGTTCGACGTCATCGCCGGGCACGGCAGCGCGGGGGCCGAGATCGTCCCCGACCTGCCGGACGCGGGGTCCGTCCTGGTGCCCGTCTGCAACGGCGGGCTGCTCGCCGGGATCGCGGTGGCGGTCAAGGCCGCCGGCCCGGCGATCCGGGTGATCGGCGTCGAGCCCGAGCTGGCCGCCGACGGGGCGGCCAGCTTCCGGTCGGGTACGCGGACGGCGTGGCCGGTGGAGCTGACCTACCGCACGCGGGCCGACGGGCTGCGCGCTCCCGTGCTGGGGGCGCTGGCCTGGGAGCACATCCACCGGTACGTGGACGACATGGTGACCGTGACCGAGGACGCCATCGACGCCGCCGCCCGCCTGCTCCATCGGGAGCTGGGGGAACGCGCCGAGCCCAGCGGCGCGGTCGCCACGGCCGGCTACCTCGCCCATCAGCCGCACCTGCCGCCCGGACCGGTCGTCGCGGTCCTGTCGGGCGGCAACGTCGCGACCGGCGCGGACCTCTCGGGCGGCGCCGTCGCGGCGGGCATGGACCTCTCGGGCGGCGCCGTCGCGGCGGGCGTGGAGCCGCTGACGGGGCCCGAGGTCGTCGAGCGGGGTTAAGGGCGGTGTTCGGCTATGCGCGCGAAGGCGTGGACGTCCAGCTGCTCGCCGCGGGCTGAGGGGTCCACGCCGGCGGCGCGGAGGGTGCGTTCGGCGTCGGCCGGGCTGCCGGCCCAGGTCGCCAGGGCGGCGCGGAGGGTCTTGCGGCGCTGGGCGAAGGCGGCGTCCACGACCTCGAAGACCTCTTCGCGGGTGGCCGTGGTGGGCGGCGGGTCGCGGCGGACCAGGGACACCAGCCCTGAGTCGACGTTGGGGACGGGCCAGAAGACGGTGCGGCCGACCGGCCCGGCCCTGCGGACGTCGGCGTACCAGGCGGCCTTGACCGACGGCACGCCGTACACCTTGGAGCCGGGGCCGGCCGCGAGGCGGTCGGCCACCTCCGACTGGACCATGACCAGCCCCTTGCGCAGGGACGGCAGCACCTCCAGCAGGTGCAGCACCACGGGGACGGCCACGTTGTACGGCAGGTTCGCCACGAGCGCCGTGGGCTGGTGGCCGGCCAGGTCGTCGGGTGTGACCTTCATCGCGTCGGCGTTGACCACCGTCAGGTCGCCGGCGGGGGCGCGGTCGGCGACCGTGAGCGGGAGCTGGCCGGCGAGCACCGGGTCGATCTCGACGGCGACCACGTGAGCGGCCGACGGCAGCAGCGCGAGGGTGAGCGAGCCGAGGCCGGGCCCGACCTCTATGACCACGTCGTCAGGGGAGAGATCGGCGACGCGGACGATGCGCCGGACCGTTCCGGCGTCGATCACGAAGTTCTGCCCGAGCTTTTTTGTCGGACGAAGATCTAGCTTGTCCGCCAAAATACGTATTTCTGCAGGGCCCAACAGCCTCATCATCCAACCAGTCTCCCGCATCGAAGAACGTGTGATGGCGTACGGGGAGATCAAAGGAGAGGATGGCGTGGAACAGGAAGGAACGTCCCTCATGGAGCCAACGGGCGCGGCGCCGCTCCGGCCGACCGACTTGCGGGAGATCGGGCCGTACCGGTTGCTGGGCCGACTCGGCGAGGGCGGCATGGGGACCGTGTTCCTCGCCCGCGCGCCGACGGGGCGTTTCGTCGCGCTCAAGGTGGTGAAGGCGGAGTTCGCCAACCAGGAGGGATTCGCGGCGCGCTTCCACGCCGAGGTCGAGAACGCCCGGCGGGTGGCGTCGTTCTGTACGGCCCAGGTGCTGGACAACGGCAACACCGGCGACGGGCGGCCGTACATGGTCACCGAGTACATCGCGGGCACTCCCCTGTCCGCGCAGATTACGAACTACGGGGCGCTCGATCCCGGGCCGCTGCACGGCGTGGCGCTGGGGGTGGCGGCGGCGCTGGCGGCGATCCACGTCGCCGGGCTCGTGCACAGGGACCTCAAGCCGGCGAACGTGATCCTGTCCATCTCCGGGCCGCGCGTGATCGACTTCGGGATCGCGCGGGCGCTCGATCGTGAGACGGGGTTCACGATGTCCGGCGAGCTGCTGGGCAGTCCGGGGTGGTGGGCGCCCGAGCAGGTACGCGGGGAGGCCGTCAGTCCGGCGGCCGACATCTTCGCGTGGGGCTGTCTTGTGGCTTATGCCGGAAACGGGCGGCATCCGTTCGGGCGCGGCGACCCCATCACGCTCGCCACCCGCGTGCTCAACAACCCGCCCGACCTGGGGGCACTGCCCGCGCCGCTCAACGAGCTGGTACGCCGGGCCACCTCCATGGACGCCGCCCTCCGGCCCAGCGCCCAGGACCTGCTGATCGCGCTGGTGGGCGGCACCGCCCCCGCCCCCGCGACTGCTGCTCCGGTCGCCGACCCGCCGACGCTGGTGGCCACCGAGATGCTCGGCGAATGGAAGCCCCCGCAGAACGTCGTCAACGAACCCGACATCACCGCCACCTTCACCACCCCACCCCCGAGCGACGCGACCGGGGTGAAGGGTGGGGCCATCGCCCCAGAGGCCGCTACGGGACCGGGCAGCGCCTCGGCCCCCGCAACCGGACCGAGCGCCGGCTCGGGGGCCGCTACCGGCCCGGGCAGCGGCTCGGAGGCCGCGACCGGACCGGGTGCCGGCTCGGGGGCCGT
Organism: Nonomuraea sp. NPDC049421; assembly: GCF_040677005.1. Classification (NCBI taxonomy): domain Bacteria; kingdom Bacillati; phylum Actinomycetota; class Actinomycetes; order Streptosporangiales; family Streptosporangiaceae; genus Nonomuraea; species Nonomuraea sp. NPDC049421. The sequence continues at coordinate 23,902 of NZ_JBFAQA010000016.1, read as the reverse complement.
TACCGGGCCGGGTGCCGGCTCGGGGGGTGGCAGGCAGCTGGGGGTTCCGCCTGCGGCCTTCGCCGCCGGTGCGGCAGGTCCCTCGCCGAACGTGCCAGGACAAGACCAGGCGTCCATCGAAGAGCGGGCGCGCCGGGAGGAAGAGGCGGCCAAGGAGGAGCTGGCCCGCTGGAAGGTGCCCGGCCAGACCGAGCCCCCTGCGGGTGCCGGCCGGGCGCTGGGGCTCTTCGCGTTCGGCAGGCGACCGCGCAAGGACGACTCACCGGTACGTGAGGACGGCGCGCCCTCCCAGCCGGGCACCGGGCCCGCGCAAGGAGACGGCCACCCGGCTGCGTTCGGCGGCGGCGCCGTCCAGTCCGATGCGTCCGAGTCCCTAGGAGATGGAGTCGCAGAGCTCCCGGCGAGGCAGGAATTAGGGACGGAGACCCAGCCCGGGACGCGGGCTCCGCTGGGCACGCCCGTTGACGAGCCTGACACGCTCAACGGGACCCGCGCGCCGGGCACGCGGTGGCTCATCGCCGCCGTGGCGGCCGTGGCGGCGATCGTGGTGACGGTGGCCGTGCTGATCGTGACGTCCGGGCGCAACACACCCATCACCGCGAACCAGGCCGCCCCTTCCCAGGTCGCCGGCAGCGCGAAGCCCAACGACGTGGGCCGCAGGTTCGCGCTCGGTCCGAACTTCGACGACCCGGTGGCGATCGTGGCGGTGGCGCCGGAGTGCGGGCTGACGACGTACCAGGACATGTCTGCCACCAACGGACAGCTCTGTGTGGTCCGCTGGACGATGATCAACCCGGGCGGCGAGCGGCGCGAGCTGGTCCAGCCCGTGGTGACGATGGTGGACGACCGGGGCGCCGAGCACGACGCGGCCGCGCTCACGCTGCCCCCGGCCATCCTGCCGGGCGGGCGGCTGGACAGCGCGTTCGTGTTCGACATGGCGGCCTACCGCAAGCCGGTGACGATGACGGCGACCATGCTCGAGAACGGGCAGCAGATCGAGGTGGCGCTGGGATGATCAGAGCGTTGGTGCTGCTCATCGGGCTGCTGGCGGCGATGACGGGAGTTCCGGCCGTGGCCGGCACGGCCGCGTGCGCGGGCGCGGCGGACTTCGACGGCGACGGGGTGGACGACGTCGCCGTCGGTGACCCGTTCGGGGACGAGCAGAAGGGGGCCGTGCACGTCCTGTCGGCGGGCAAGGTCGTGCCGGTCGCGGTGCCGGGTCCGGCCGAGGGCGACGGGTTCGGCTGGTCCGTACGCCTGGCGCAGGTCAACGGCGACGCCTGTGCCGACCTGGTGGTCGGGGCCCCGTACGCGGACGTGGACGGCGTCGAGGACGCCGGCGCCGCGTACGTGATCTACGGCGGCCAGGCCGCTCCCCCGCTCCGCCTGACCGCGACGCGACCGCAGCGGTTCGGGCACTTCGGCTGGTCGGTGGCGGCCCGGGGTGACCTGGTGGCGATCGGGGCGCCGTACGAGGACGAAGGGGACCTGCCCGACACCGGCGCCGTCTACGTGCGCAAGGGTGCGGGCGAGCTGCGCCGCATCAGCCAGGAGAGCGTGGACGTGCGGGGCAACAGCGAGGTCGGCGACCAGTTCGGCTGGTCGCTGGCGTTCGGCCCGGAGAACGCGCTGGTCGTCGGCGTCCCGTACGAGAACGACGACGGCCTGGGCCGCCAGGTCGAGGACGGGAAGATCGACTCGGGGTCGGTGGTGTTCATCGACGACGTGCTGGCCTCGAAGCTCACCACGGTCAAGATCGACTCCCCGACCGGCGCCTCGGGCGACCGGTACGGCTACGCCGTCGCCTACTCCGAGGGCTCCGGGTACGCGATCAGCTCCCCGGGCCCCGGCTACGTCGACCTGCTCGGCCCCGACAGGAAGCCCGTGCGGCGGGTGGAGCAAGGGGGCAAGGAGGCGTTCGGGTTCTCGATGGCGGCCTCGGCGGACGGCCGGCTGGCGATCGGCGCTCCCTACGGGGGCGGCGTGCGGGTGGTCTCCTGGAAGGACGCGGAGGAGGACCGGCGGCTGGCGGACGCGGACGGGCTGTTCGGCTGGGCGGTGGCGTTCAGCGGCAACAGGCTGTACGTGGGGCAGCCGGACGCGCCGCCGTACGGCCGGGTCGCGGTGGCGGGCAGGAACGCCGAGACCTTCCAGCCGCTCCAGCCCGCGAAGGGCGCCGACTTCGGCGTCTCCCTCGCCGGCTGAAGCGCCTTCTCAGAGGCCGCCGCCGGTCGGCCGGCGGCGGGGATCAGGCAGGGGTCAGACGGGGAGCAGGCGGTGGTCAGGTGGTGGTCAGGTGGTGGGGAAGAGGCGGTCGCCGCAGGCCGGCCACTGTCCCTGCCACCGCCCGCCCACCTGCTGGTAGAGCACCTGGGCCCGGTACGTCTGCTCCTCCTCCGGCCACTCGGACGGCAGCCCCATCCCGCCCACCGACTCCCACACCGGCAGGCTGAACTGGTACATCCCGTAGTAGGGCCCGTCCGCGTTGTACGCCAGCGGATCCCCGTGCGCCTCGCAGTGCGCCAGCGCCTTCCAGTCGAGCCGGGCCACGTCGCGCGGAATCGGCACGGTACGCGGCGGGGTGACCGTGATGACCGTCCCGTCCTTGGGGAAGCTGTCGAGCGGCGGATCGACCAGGTAGCCGCGCCGCACCGGGATGCCCTGCCGGCGCAGCACCCCGCGCACGGTCCTCGCGGTGGTGCGGGAGGTGCGCCGGGTGTTGCCGGTCATCACGTGCACCTTGCGCCGCGTGTAGAAGGTCAGGGACATGCCTTCGAGCGGCACCTCGTACCCGGGCGGCGCGGACAGCCGCCCGGCGGCGGGGGTGAGGTCGAGCTCGGCGAGGGCGTCGCCGACGTTGGTGGCGGTGACGAGGTGCCTGCTGGTGTGGCCGTCGAGGGTCAGCGTGATGGGACGCGCGCGGCGTACCTCGATGGTGGCGCCGTCGGTGACCTCTTTGTGCGCGGCGGGGCGTACGAGGTCGCCGAAGCCCAGCGACACGCCGGTGTCGTCGAGCACCTCGCCGACGGTGACCGCCATGGCGTGGACGGGCCTGCGCTCGCCGTCCACGATCACCGTCACCTCTTTGACGAGCAGCGACACGGTGACGAGCGCGCCGACGGCCACCGCGCCTGCCGCGCAGACGACGGGCGTCCACGGGGAACGCCACGGGAGCGGCGGACGGGGCGCACGCCTCTTTCCTCGCAACGGGGCCACCTCCGAGTAACCGGAAACGGCCCGAACGCTAGCGGGGGCGGCGCGGGCGCCAGGAAAGCTTCACCGAAAGATGGTCACCATTCGCCGAAGACCGTGACTCCGTTGCCGCTGATCGCCTCGCACAACCGGTCAGGATGGATGTTCTTGACCTCGGCGAGGCAGCGCAGGGTGAGCGGGATGAGGTAGGGCGCGTTGGGCTTGCCGCGGTGCGGCACCGGCGGCAGGTAGGGGGCGTCGGTCTCGACCAGCATCAGCTCGGCGGGCGCGACCGCGGCGGCCTCGCGCAGGTAGGAGGCGTTCTTGTACGTCACCGGCCCGGAAAAAGACATGAAATATCCAGCCTCGGCGCACTTTTTGGCCATCTCGGCGTCGCCGGAGAAGCTGTGGAACACCACGACGTCCGGCGCCCCCTCGGCGGCCAGCACCTTCAGCACGTCGTCGTGCGCCTCGCGGTCGTGGATGACCAGCGCCTTGCCCGTCCGTTTGGCGATCTCGATGTGCGCGCGGAAGCTGGCGTGCTGGTCGTCCTTGCTCGCCCAGTCGCGGTAGTAGTCGAGGCCGGTCTCGCCGACGGCCCGCACCTCGGGCCGCCCGGCCAGCGCCTCGATCTCGGCGAGCACCTCAGGGGTGGCCGCGTGGGCCTCGTTGGGGTGGATGGCCACCCCGGCGTGGACGTCGTCGTGCCCGGCCGCCGCGTCGGCGTTCCAGCGCGAGGAGGCGAGGTCGTAGCCGATTGTGACGAGCCGCGTCACCCCGACCGCGCGGGCGTCGGCGAGGATGCTGCGCACGCTGGCCTCGGACGCCTGCGCGGCCTGCGCCACCGGGTCGCCCGATGACGCCTGCCGGTTGCCCACCATGATGTCGAGGTGGCAGTGGCTGTCGAAGACGGGCGAGGAAAGCGGCTCAGGCGCGGCGGGAAGCTTGCTCACGGGATCTACGGTAGCTCCCGCCGCGCGGCGCCTCTCAATCGGCCAGCCTGGCCAGCTCCTCGTCGACGACCTTCGGGTCGAGCTTCTTGAACAGCGGCGACGGCGGCGCGAGCGGGGTGCCCGGCTTGATCGGCCGGTGCTCCCAGCGGGCTGCGCCGTCGTATTCGCCGGTGATGACGGGGTAGGGCGTGCCGCCGTCCTCGTCGACCTCGCGGATCTCCGGCATGCCGGACCACACGCCCTCGCCGCCCAGCATCGCGTGGACCTTGTTGGAGGAGCTGGGCAGGAACGGCGTCAGCATGGTCTTGGCGTCGTCGACCACCTGGAGGGCGACGTGCAGGATCGACTTCTGCCGCTCGGGGTCGTCCTTGAGCTTCCACGGCTCCTGCTCGGCCAGGTATTTGTTGGCCTCGCGGACGACGTCGAACGCCTCGGTGATGGCGTTCTTGAAGCGGGAGCGGCCGAGCTCGGCCCCCACGGGACCGAACGCGTTGCGCGAGCGCTCCAGCAGCGCCCGGTCGGCGTCGGTCAGGTGGCCCGCCTCTGGCACGGCCCCGTAGTTCTTCGCCGCCATGGAGATCGACCGGTTGACCAGGTTGCCCCACGCGGCGACCAGCTCGCCGTTGTTGCGGTTGACGAACTCCTGCCAGGTGAAGTCGGTGTCCTGGTTCTCCGGGCCGGCCACGGCGATGTAGTAGCGCAGCGCGTCGGCGTCGTAGCGGGCGAGGAAGTCGCGGACGTAGATGACGACCTGCCGCGAGGAGGAGAACTTGCGGCCCTCCATGGTGAGGAACTCGCTGGAGACCACCTCGGACGGCACGTTGAGCGCGCCGAGCGAGCCCGGCGAGCCGTCACGGGCGCCGATGCCGCTGTAGCCGAACAGCATGGCCGGCCAGATCTCGGCGTGGAAGACGATGTTGTCCTTGCCCATGAAGTAGTAGCCGCGGGCGTCGGGGTTCTGCCACCACTGGCGCCAGGCGTCGGGGTCGCCCGAGCGCCTGGCCCACTCGATGGAGGCGGACAGGTAACCGATGACCGCGTCGAACCACACGTAGAGGCGCTTGTTGGGCTGGTCGCGCCAGCCGTCGAGCGGGATCGGCACGCCCCAGTCGAGGTCGCGGCTGATGGCCCGCGGCTGCAGGTCGCCGAGCAGGTTGAGGGCGAACTTCAGCACGTTGGGCCGCCACTCGCCCTGCTTGGACTGCAGGTAGGAGCCCAGCACCTCGGCGAAGGCGGGCAGGTCGAGCATGAAGTGCTCGGTCTCGACGAACGTCGGCGTCTCGCCGTTGATGCGGCTCTTGGGGTTGATCAGCTGGATCGGGTCGAGCTGGTTGCCGCAGTTGTCGCACTGGTCGCCGCGCGCGCCGTCGTAGCCGCAGATGGGGCAGGTGCCCTCGATGTAGCGGTCGGGCAGGGTGCGGCCGGTGGACGGCGAGATCGCGCCCATCGTGGTCTTCGGGAAGATGTAGCCGTTGGCGTGGAGGCCCTTGAAGATCTCCTGCGTCACGGCGTAGTGGTTCTTCGTCGTCGTCCTGGTGAACAGGTCGTAGGACAGCCCGAGCCCGGTCAGGTCTTCGGCGATGACGCGGTTGTAGCGGTCGGCCAGGTCTTTGGCCGTCACGCCCTCCTTGTCGGCCTGCACCTGGATGGGCGTGCCGTGCTCGTCGGTGCCTGACACCATCAGCACCTTGTTGCCCGCCATCCGCTGGTAGCGGCTGAAGACGTCGGACGGCACGCCGAATCCGGACACGTGCCCGATGTGACGGGGGCCGTTGGCATAGGGCCACGCAACGGCGGTCAAGATGTGCTGGGACATGGTTCCAAGCCTACGGGGTCGTTGGCGATCGTTTGTTCCGCGACTCCCCCTCGCGAAAGGGGCACGCGCGGGCCGGCGGAGCCTGGGCGGCCCCGCCGGTGTGCGCGGGCGGGTCTAGTGCTTGGTGGTCTCTTCGAGCGAGAGGTTGGCGGCGGCCTCCTCGGCCGCGGCGGCGGCGTTGTCGACGGAGGTCTCGCGGGTGCGGCGGATGCCCAGGATGCTGATGAACAGCGCCGCGAAGATGGTCTGGAAGCTCATGACGAGCGCGGTGGCCGACGGCACGACGAGGCGCAGCGACTCGCGCGGGTCCAGCTCGCCGAAGCTGCGCACCTGCCAGTGGACCAGCGACATGACCAGGCCGACGATGCCGGCCAGCGCGAGCAGGCCGCCCGCGATGAGACCCTTCTCCAGGCTCACCATGTCGATCAGCCGCCTGATGCGCGGCGACTCGGGCAGGAAGCCCTCCTCGGCCGCGTAGACCTTGGTGAAGACGGCGAACAGCGCCGCCTGGAACCCGATCACCACCAGGGCGGACGAGCCGACCAGGGTGTCGACGTCGAAGGCCAGCTCGCCGATCTCGACCGGGCCGAACGTCAGCGCGGTGCCGGCCACCAGGCCGATCACCATCATGAGCACGCCGGGGTAGAAGAACAGCCACTTGGGGCTGTAGAGCAGCAGGAAGCGCAGGTGGCGCCAGCCGTCGCGCCAGGAGCGCAGGTGCGGCGGCCTGGAGCGGCCGTCGGGCGAGAGCGTGGTCGGCACCTCGCGTACGTCGAGACCCGACAGCGTCGAGCGGACCACCATCTCGGAGGCGAACTCCATGCCCCCGGTCTGCAGCTGCAGCCGCAGGATGGAGTCGCGGCGGAAGCCGCGCAGCCCGCAGTGGAAGTCGCCGATCGCCGAGGGGAAGAACAGCCGCCCGACGAACGACAGCACCGGGTTGCCGAGATAGCGGTGCAGCGGCGGCATGGCGCCGGGCGCGATGCCGCCCTTGAAACGGTTGCCCATCACCAGGTCGGCGCCGTCGCGCAGCTGCTCGACGAACGGCAGCAGCGCGGTGAAATCGTAGGAATCGTCGGCATCGCCCATGATGACGTATTTGCCGCGAGCCGCCCGGATGCCGCCCATGAGGGCGTTTCCGTAGCCCTTCTCATCGACATGGACCACGCGGGCACCGGCGTCGCGGGCGAGCTGCTGCGAGCCGTCCGTGCTGCCGTTGTCGGCGATCAGGACCTCGCCCTCGATGCCGTGCTCCTCCATGCACGCCAGGGCCTTGCGCACACAGACTTCCACGGTCTCCGCCTCGTTGAGGCAGGGCATGACCACCGTCAGTTCCACGTGTCTACCCTTCAGTTAAGGCTCTTCCAGTGAACCATGATGCCCTGAACGTGACGGTGGTCGGGCACGGACCCGGAAACGACTGGCATTCTTTACAACATGGTGAGCGTCGCGGAGATTACCCCTGTGGACCACTCCGCCGCAGGTCGGGCAGCACGTCTGCTGTCCATGGTGCGCAGGCATCGGGTGTTCGCCGCGGCCTTCGGCGTCGGTGCCGTGCTGCGGCTGATCACCATGCTCGGCTACGGGCCTGCCATGTGGTTCAACGACTCCTACGAGTACGTCTCGGTGGCGCTGCACCCGCGGCCGCACCCGATCAGGCCGGACGGCTACAGCTTCTGGCTGATGCTGCTGCAGCCGTTCCACAGCTTCTCGCTGGTGGTGTTCACCCAGCACCTCATGGGCCTGGCCACGGCCTGCCTGATCTACGCGCTGCTGCGGATCAAGTTCAGGCTGCCGAAGTGGGGCGCCACGCTGGCCGCCGCGCCGGTGCTGTTCGACGCCTACCAGATCCAGCTCGAGCAGCTCGTGATGTCCGACACGCAGTTCACGCTGCTGGTGGTCGGCGTGATCACGCTGGTGCTGTGGAAGCGGCGCCTGTCGTGGAAGGCGGGCGCGGTCGTCGGCTTCCTGCTGGCGCTGACCTGGCTGACGCGCTCGATCGGGCTGCCGATCCTGGCGCTCGTGGTGCTCTACCTCATCGTCAAGCGCACGGGCTGGCGGCCGATCGTGGCGGTGGTGACGGCGTGCGCGGTGCCGGTGATGGCGTACATGGCGTGGTTCGCCACCGCGTACGGCAAATTCGCCATGACCAACAGCGACGGCCTGATCCTCTACATGCGCACGGCCATCTTCGCCGACTGCAACAAGATGGACATCGACAAGTACAAAGAGGTCCAGCTTCTGCTGCTGTGCATCAACGACCCGGTCAATCAGCGCAAGGACTACGCACAGTGGTACCTGTGGGGTCAGGGCAACGGCGACGGCACCGGCACCGGCGAGGTGCTGCACCGGTGGGGCGCCAACAAGAAGTGGAGCGAGATCACCAACGACGCGGCCAGCGCGTTCGCCACGCGGGCGATCCTGTCGCAGCCCGGCGACTATCTGAAGGTGGTCGCGCGTGACTTCTTCCGCTCGTTCCACTGGGCGAGGCCGCGCTTCCCCGACGAGTCGACGTACAACATGTACCAGTTCAAGCCGTACGTCGAGATCGACGGCAACGGGCAGCCCAAGCGGCTGCCGAAGTGGTCCTCCTACGCGGGCGGCCGCACCGACACCGACGCGTTCGCCTACGAGCAGGGCCCGCCCGAGACGCGCGTCGTGCACCCGTGGGCCGACATCATGAGCGGCTACCAGAAGGTGTTCTACCTGCGCGGCATCATGCTCGGCGGCATCCTGCTGATCGGCCTGTACGGCGTGGTCGTGCGCTGGCGGAAGTTCGGCGGCCCCGTGGTGCTGCCCTGGCTGGGCGCGGTGGGCCTGCTGCTCGCGCCCGCGGCGACGGCCGAGTTCGACTACCGCTACGTCCTGCCGGCCGTCCCGCTGGCCTGCATCGCGGCGGCGATCACGCTGCGCCGCGGCGTCACGTGGGCGAACTGGTCGAAGTACTCACCCAAGAGGAGAGCAGCATCCGCGCCCAATACTGCGCGTAGCTGATGGTCTCGGCGCTCAGCACGGGCTGCAGCCACCAGAAGTTGACGAGCACGATGAGCGCGAACGCGCCGACGACGGCGGCGCCGACGGCCCTGCGGGCGGGCGGCGCGTCGCGCCTGCCGATGACGAGCCCGGCCACCAGCACGACGGCCAGCACCATGAAGGGCAGCACGGGCGCCATGTAGAACAGGTACATCGTGCGGTTGTCGGCGACGGCGTAGTAGAACCACGGCAGCCAGCCGGCGGCGTAGGTGAGCAGCACGGCGCCCGCCCGCCAGTCGCGGGTGGCGGCGTACCACGCGACGAGGCCGACGAGGGCGACGGCGGAGCCGTACCAGAGGGCGGGGGTGCCGACGCCGATCACGGCCTGGGCGCAGTCGGCGGCGCCGCAACCGGACTTCTCGCCCTCGTAGAAGAAGGCGACGGGGCGCAGCAGCAGCGGCCACGACCAGGGCTCCGACATGTACGGATGCGGCGTCTCCAGGCCGCTGTGGAAGCCGAGGACCTGCACGTGGTAGTCGAGCCAGGAGCGGACGGAGTCGAAGACGAAGAACAGCGGGTTGCCCGAGGACGTCGCCTGGTCCCAGTTGCGCCCCCAGCCGCGCGAGGTGGCGAACCAGCCGCTCCACGAGGCCACATACGTCAGGGCCGGCACGAGGGCGAAGGCCCCGGCCGCGCCCGGCCCGTCGTACGCCAGCGTCCCCCTGTACGCCTCGCGCGCCCCCAGAGCCCGCCTGGCCCCGGCGTCCCACATGAGCGACAGCAGCGCGAAGGCCAGCAGGAAGAAGACCCCCGACCACTTGACCGCGCAGGCGGCGCCCAGGCACACGCCGCCCGCGAGCCGCCAGGGCCGCAGCCCGAGCCGGGGCCCGCGAAGCAGCGCGGCGTCATATCGGTCGGCCAGCCGGGCCCGCATGTCGTCGCGGTCGGCCACCAGGCAGGCGAACCCGGCCATCACCCAGAACGCGAGGAAGATGTCCAGGATCGCCGTGCGCGAGAGCACGAGGTGCAGGCCGTCGAGCGCCAGCAGCAGCCCGGCCAGGCAGCCGAGCAGCGTCGAGCGGGTCATCCTGCGCGCCACCCTGGCGAGGATGAGGATGGTCAGCGTGCCGGCCACCGCCGCCGCGAAGCGCCAGCCGAAGGGGTTCATGCCGAACATCCACTCGCCGGCCGCGATCATCCACTTGCCGAGCGGCGGGTGCGCCACGAAGGAGGCGCAGTCGTCGGGCTGCGGGCACTGCTTGAAGATGTCGAGGTTGCCGGCCAGCAGCCGCCGGTCGGCGATGGGGTTCTTGGCGTCGCCGAGCATGGTGCGCTCGACGCCCTCGGCCAGCAGCGAGTAGGCGTCCTTGACGTAATAGGTCTCGTCGAAGACGACGGCCTTGGGCCTGCCGAGGTCGATGAAGCGGAGCAGGCCGCCGAAGACGGCCACCACGAGCGGCCCCAGCCAGCCGGCGAGCGCGCCACCCTGGAACGGCGGCACCAGCCGGCCCGGTGATAACCCCCAATTACGCACCCTGCGCACCTTACGGGGTGGGGGTCTTCCTGTGCACGAGGTCGTAGAGCTCCCGCTTGGGCATGCCCGCCTCCTTGGCCACATCGGCGACCGCGGCGTTGCGCCGCTCCCCGTCGGCGACCCGCCGCTCGACCTCCGCGACCAGCGCCTCGGGGTCGAGCTCGACGTCGCCAGGCGCGTGACCCGCGACGACGACGGTGATCTCACCCTTGACGCCGCCCTCCGCCCAGGCGGCCAGCTCGCCGAGCCCGCCCCTGCGGACCTCCTCGTACGTCTTGGTCAGCTCGCGGCACACCGCGGCCCGGCGGTCGGGCCCGAACGCCTCGGCCATCGCCGCGAGGCTGTTCGCCAGCCGGTGCGGCGCCTCGAAGAAGACCATCGTGCGCTCCTCGGTGGCGAGCGCCTTGAGCCGGCGGGCCCGGTCGCCCGGCTTGCGCGGCGGGAAGCCCTCGAAGCAGAACCGGTCGCTGGCCAGGCCGGAGATCGCGAGCGCGGTGGTGACGGCGCTCGGCCCGGGCAGGGCCGTGACCGGCACGCCGGCCTCGACCGCGAGGCTGGTGAGGCGGTAGCCGGGGTCGGACACGCCCGGCATGCCGGCATCGGTGATCACCACGACCGTGCGGCCCTGCTTGAGCGTCTCCAGCAGCTCCTGCGCGCGGCCCGCCTCGTTCTGGTCGTAGTAGGACACCACCCGGCCGGTCAGCTCGACGCCGAGGTCGGCCGCGAGCCTGCGCAGCCGCCTGGTGTCCTCGGCCGCGACCACGTCGGCGCCCGCCAGCGCGTCGCGCAGCCGTGGGGAGACGTCACCCACCTGGCCTATGGGGGCTCCTGCCAGCACCAACCTGCCGTTCCCTGTCACCTGACCATTGTGGCAGGGCATCCCAATTAGACCGTGTTTCTTGGGTAACCACCGCTCTGGGGCCCGTACGATGTCCGAATGGCGGTGACCGATTCTCCGTACCAGGCCTACGAGCAGCCGAAGGACGAAGGCCCTTCCGAGGCTCGGTCCGTACGCGATCGTGTCGTGCCTCCCATGCGGGGCAGCGTGCTCTGGGGATGGATCGGGCCGCTGCTGATCACCCTGTTCGGCGGGATCCTGCGCTTCCTGCAGCTCGGCGAGCCCAAGGCCGTGGTGTTCGACGAGACGTACTACATGAAGGACGCCTTCTCGCTCATCACCCACGGCGTCGAACACGTCACGATCAAGGACGCCGACAAGACGATCATGTCCGGCGGCACCGACATCTGGCAGGCGTGCGGCCAGGAGATCGACAAATGCGCCTCCTACGTCGTGCACCCGCCGCTCGGCAAGTGGATGATCGGCGCCGGCGAGTGGATCTTCGGGCTCAACCCGTTCGGCTGGCGCTTCGCCGCCGCCCTCATCGGCACGCTGTCCATCCTGATCCTCGCCAGGGTCGCCCGCAGGATGACCCGCTCCACGCTGCTCGGCTGCTTCGCCGGCCTGCTGCTGGCGCTCGACGGCCTGCACTTCGTGCTCTCGCGCACCGCGCTGCTCGACATCTTCCTGATGTTCTGGGTGCTCGCGGCTTTCGCCTGCCTGGTGGCCGACCGTGACCAGGCGCGCGAACGGCTGGTCACCTGGTACGAGCACTCGCCCGTCTCCGTGTACGGCCCGTCGCTCGGCATCAGGTGGTGGCGGATCGCGGCCGGGGTGTGCCTGGCCTTCGCGATGTCGGTCAAGTGGTCGGGGCTGGCGTTCCTGGTGGCGTTCGCGGCCATGTCGCTGCTGTGGGACGCCGGGGCCCGCCGCGCGCTGGGGCTGCGCCGGCCGTACGTCGGGGCGGTCAACAAGGACCTGCCGCAGGCGACGCTGGCCTTCGGCGTGGTGCCGTTCGTGGCGTACATGGCGACCTGGATCGGCTGGTTCGCCACCGCCACCGGCTACGGCCGCAACTGGGACCAGGCCACCTCGTCGGGCAACCCGCTGTTCTTCCTGGTCGACTCCATGCGTTCGTGGATCCACTACCAGTGGCAGGTCTTCACCTTCCACAGCGGCCTGGAGACCGCGCACAACTACATGTCGGAGCCGTGGTCGTGGCCGCTGCTGCTGCGCCCGGTCGCCTTCTACTACGAGGGCAAGAAGGGCGGCTGCGGCGCCACCGACTGCTCCGAGGCGGTGCTCGGCGTCGGCACGCCGGTGATCTGGTTCGGGGCGCTGGCCGCGCTGGTGGCCCTCATCGCGTGGTACGTCTCCTCGCGCGACTGGCGGGCGGGGGCGGTGCTGCTCAGCTACGCCATGGGCTGGCTGCCGTGGTTCTACTTCGCCATCGCCGACAACCGGACGATGTTCCTGTTCTACGCCATGCCGATGGTGCCGTTCATGGTGCTGGCCATCACGTTGTGCGCGGGGCTGCTCATCGGGCCCGCCACGCCGACGGCCTCCGGCGCCATGCCGTTGCGGCGTACCGTCGGGGCCGCCGTGGTCGGCGCGTTCGCGTTGCTCGCGCTGATCAACTTCTGGTGGCTGCATCCCGTACTGACCGGAGAGTTGCTCTCGTACACGGAGTGGAAGGCCCGCATGCTCTTCGAGAAACGGTGGATATGATCACGTTACAGTCGGCTCGATAGGGATTTCTTAGGTAGTCGCTGTGCAAGACCCAATACGCACCGGTTTCGGTCATCGTCAGGCCCGGGGTCGATACGGCAAACTTCGAGGCATGAGTGCACCGGATGTCACCGCCCTTCTCGCCGAGTTGGAGCGATCTCAGCCGGATCTGGCCGAGGAGGCCAGGACCGCCGTCGAATGGTTGACGGGTGGGGAGCCACTGGAGACGGTGACCCAGCTCGACGTCTGCGAGTTCCTCTGGTACACGTTGCCGCTCAAGGTCGGGCCGCAGGATGGCGACCACGAGCGGCTGGCACGTTCGCTGGGGCAGCTGCTCCGGCTCGGCGGCCTCGACCGTTACGCCGAGCTGTGCGTGTCACCGACCACCGTCCAGATCCTGCGCACCTACGCCCGCGAGGGCGAGGACGCCGGCACCAGCGCCTACCAGCAGGCCCTCGAGGCCACGGGCGTGCTCCCGCCTGACGTTCCCGAGCTGCAGTGGAGCATGATCATGGGGCCTGAGGAGCTGGGCGCGCACATCGCCTGCTCGGCGGCCCTCGAGCTGGCCATCGTGGCCGGCGAGGACGTCGACCGCACCGCGCTGACCCGGCGCTGGCTCACCGAGCCGCGCGCCGACCTGGGCGGCGACAGCTGGCTCAACCGGGTGCACGGCGAGCGGCTCAACCGCTGGGTGCTGGGCCGCGGCCCGGCGCGGCGGGAGCTGGCGCAGCCGTTCGAGGTGCGGCTGCACGCGCCGGTCTCGCCGCAGCCGCTGCCCGCCCTGCACCGGCTGCTGTCGGTCGCCGCCTCCGGCGAGACGCTGCCGCTGCGGCTGGCGCCGTCGCCCGAGGCGCTGCGGCTGCGCGACCTGGCCGAGCGCGAGCTGGGCGCGATCCGCCGCGACGGCGCCAAGCTGTCGATCACCGACTACGGGCTGCGGCTGCTGCATTCGAGGTCGGCCATGTGGTCGGCGGTCACCCGGCTGCTGCTCGCGCGGGGTGAGCACGAGTTCGAGGTGTCGGCCAGGGAGGCCGCGCTGATGCTGCTCGCCGACGGCACGCTGATGTCGCCGGCCAAGCTCATCGAGCGGGTGGCCGAGGTGGTGGGCGGCGAGGGCTGGCATCCGGCGACGAGCGTCGAGGACGTCACGGGCCCGGTGACCGACCTGGTGGCCCAGCTCACGGCGCTGGGGCTGGCGTTCAGCGACGAGCTGGCGGTGCGGATGGACCGCCCCGGCCAGCTCGCGGCGCTGGCGGCGCTGCGGGCCCACGCGCTGCGGCCGAGGAAGTACGTCAGCTCCGGGTGACGACCCCTGGCATCTGGGCGAATACTCCGAGTAGTTACGATTGTCGGGAAATGCCCTATGTCGGAGGGGGACCGTCATGGAGCTGTTCCCGGCCATGCCGCTGGCGGAATGGACCGAGGCAAAGGAGACCTTCCACAGGTTCGCACAGATCGTGGGGAAGATCAGGCTGGCGTCGAGCAACCGGCGCAACCACTGGTGGCAGGTGCCGTTCCACCCGACCGGGCGCGGGCTCACCACCCGCCCCATGGGCGGGCTCGGCGAGCAGCCGCTGTTCTGCGTCGACTTCGACCTCGTACGCCACCGCCTGGTCATCGACGTGTTCGACGGCCGCAGCGCCGAGTTCAGCCTGATCGGCAGGAGCGTCGCCTCCTTCTACGACCGGCTCTTCGACACGCTGGCCGGGCTGGGGATCCGGCCGGAGATCTGGGCGGTGCCGTTCGACCTCGGCGACGACACGCCGTTCGCCGAGGACACCCTGCACGCCCGCTACGACCCGGTGCTCATCAACCGCTACTGGCGGATCCTCTCGCAGGTCGTGCAGCTGCTCGACCGGTACGCCGCCGACTACGCCGGCAAGACCAGCCCCGTCCATCACTTCTGGCACACCTTCGACATCGCGGTGACCAGGTTCACCGGGCGGGTCGCCAAGGTCTCGCCGGACACCGACCCGGTCACGCGGGAGGCGTACAGCTGGGAGGTGATCAGCTCGGGGTTCTGGTTCGGCGACAAGGAGCGCCCCTGGCCGGCGTTCTACTCCTACACCGCGCCCGAGCCCGAGGGGCTGGCCCGCGAACCGCTGCGGCCCGCGCAGGCCGAGTGGATCCCGGCGCGCGGCAGCCACCTGGCCGTCCTGCGCTACGACGACGTGCGGGTCATGGAGGACCCCGTGGGAGCAGTGCTGGAGTTCCTCGACAGCGCCTACCAGGCGGGCGCCCGGCTGACCGGGATCGACACCGCGGCGCTGGCCTGCCCTGGCGGCGTCACCGATCCCTGCTACGGGCAGTGCCCCTGAACACACGTGAGCGCCCGTCCTCCGAAGAGGGCGGGCGCCCGACGTGTGCGTACCGGTGTGCGTGTCGCCTCTCGGCGAAAGGCACAACGCGGCTCCAGCCGAACGGTAGTCCGCGAAGGCAATAGGTGAGGCCCGGGGACACTGGGCACACCGGCCACGATGTATGTAACCACACCTGGGGCCGCATCATTCCCGGCCGCGCCGGTCGATCCTCGATGCCCTGCCGCGCAGGTAACGCTGCTGGGGCAGGCTCATCGCCCGCGAGGCCGCCTCCTCGTACGCCTCCCGCGCCCCCGCGAGGTCGCCCGACATCTCCAGCAGGTGCGCCCGCACCGCGAACAGCCGGTGGTCACCGGCCACCCGCGCGTCGTCCCCGAGCCGGTCGAGCAGCTCAAGACCGACGCTCGGGCCGCGGGCCATGGCGGCGGCGACGGCGTGATTGAGCGCGACGACCGGGTTGTCGGAGATGCGCATCAGCAGCTCGTACAGGGCGGTGATCTGCGGCCAGTCGGTCTCCTCCGGCGTGCGCGCCTCGTCGTGCAGCGCGGCGATGGCGGCCTGGAGGCAGTACGGCCCGGGCGGCGCCAGGGGCAGGGCCTTCGTCACCAGTTCGGTTCCCTCGGCGATGGAGGCGGCGTGCCACTTCGACCGGTCCTGCTCGGCCATGGGGACCAGCTCGCCGTCCGGCCCCGTACGCGCCGGGCGCCGCGCGTCGGTGAGCAGCATGAGCGCCAGCAGCCCGGCCGCTTCCGGATCGTCCGGCAGCAGCCGGTGCACGACACGGGCCAGCCTGATGGCCTCGTCCGCCAGCTCGGCGCGGTGCAGGTCGGGGCCCGACGTGCTGGCGTACCCCTCGTTGAAGATCAGGTAGAGCACGTGCAGCACCGCGGCCAGCCGGTCCTCGCGCCCGGCCTTGCCCGGCAGCCGGAACGGCTGCCCGCTGTCCTTGACGCGCTGCTTGGCCCGGGTGATGCGGCGGGTCATCGTGGACTCCGACACCAGGAACGCCCGGGCGATCTCCGCCGTGCCCAGACCGCCCACCGCCCGCAGTGTGAGCGCGACCTGCGCGGGCGGCGTCAGCGCCGGATGGCAGCACAGGAACAGCAGGATCAGCGTGTCGTCGCCGGCCGCCTCCTGCCGGTCGGCGGCGGGTGAGAGCCACTCGTCCGGCAGCGCGCGGGCGGCGACCACGTCCTCGCGGCGGCGGCGCGCCTGCTCGGCGCGCAGCAGGTCGGTCAGGCGGCGCGCGGCCACCGTGATCAGCCAGGCACGCGGGTCGTCCGGCACGCCCTGCTCCGGCCACTGCGTGGCCGCCGTGAGCAGCGCCTCCTGCACGGCGTCCTCGGCGGTCGCGAAATGGCCGTAGCGGCGCACGAGCGCGCCGAGCACCTGCGGCGCCAGCTCGCGCAGCAGGTGCTCGGGCACCGCCCCGCCGTTCAGAACGCCAGGTCCTCGACCGACTCGACGATCGGCCTGATGTCGGCGAACGCGTCGGCCCTGTCAGGCGACGGGCACTGGCCCAGCCGCAGCGCGATCTCGGTCGCCCTGTCGTAGCTCGCGCACTCCACCACCCAGTAGCCGGCCAGCACCTCCTGCGTCTCCGCGTAGGGGCCGTCGGTGACGAACGGGGCGCCGCCTCGCAGGCCGACCCTGCGGGTGTGCACCGGGGCCGCGAGGCCGCGCGTCTCGACCAGCTCGCCCGAGTCCTCCAGCTCCTTGTTGACCTCCGACATGAACGCGTGCATGGCGGCCACGTCATCGGGCTTCCAGGCGATGCCGCCGGTGTCCTTGCCGGCCATCTCGTCGTAGTTCCGCTGGGACGCGTACGAAAGGATCATGAACTTCATCGGTTTCGCCCTCTCTCTGGTGCCTTCAGCAGAGACGTCGGAGCCGTGGCCGCGTACCGGACATCATGCCGCGAATTTTCTCCGCGACTTTTCTTGCGGCAGTATCGGAGGCGTGCCATACGCGACGACGCCCGACGGGGTGAAGCTGTCCTACCAGGTCCGCGGCGATGGGGAGCCGCTCGTGCTGTTGCAGGGGCAGGCCAACGACCACCGCTGGTGGGACTCCGTACGGGATGACTTCGCCGCCTATCGGACGATCACCCTCGACTGGCGGGGCACGGGCGGCAGCGACAAGCCGGACGAGCCGTACACGACGCGCGGGTTCGCCGGCGATGTGCTGGCCGTGCTCGACGACGCCGGGGTGCCGCGGGCGCACGTGTACGGCACCTCGATGGGCGGGCGGGTCGCCCAGTGGCTGGCCGCCGACCACCCCGGCAGGGTCGGGGCGCTCGTGCTCGGCTGCAGCTCACCCGGCGGCGCCCACGGCGTCGAGCGGAGCAACGACGTCCGCAGGTCGCTCGCCCAGCCCGACCGCGCCGCCGCCGAGCGGGCCCTGCTGGAGCTCATGTACACGCCCGCCTGGCTGGCCGGGCACCCTGGCCCCTACTTCACGACCGGCGACCCCGGCATGCCCGCCCACGCCCGCCGCCGCCACCTGGCCGCCAGCGCCGGCCACGACGCCTGGGACGCGCTGCCCCGCATCACCGCGCCCACCCTCGTCGTCCACGGCACCGACGACGTCTTCAACCCGGCCGCCAACGCGCCCCTGCTGGCCGAGCGCGTCCCCGGCGCCTCGCTCCAGCTCGTCGAGGGCGCCAGGCACGCCTACTTCGAGGAGTTCCGGCACATCGCGAGCCCGATGGTGCTCGACTTCCTGGCCGCTTATCGAGTGGACGATCGGGGCGCGGCGTTGCTACGGTGCCGCGCATGACCGGCCCCGAGGCATCAAGACGCTAGCCACCGGTCGTCCGGTGGCTGACCCGCACCGCCCCTCCCTGTGAAGGGGCGGCTGCGGCATGGCCCGATCCCCCGGCTTCTCCTGACGCTGGGCCGCTGATCTCGCGCCCGTCCTGCTCCGCCTGATCTCGGCTGATCGCGCCCGCCATCCGGACCACCGACGACACAGGTCCCCCAGTTCCTTCAGCCGCGTGGGACGTTTCCCACGTGCTCACCTGTGCCGGCCCATGTCCGGGTCGTGGAGTTTCTCATGCCTTTCGTGGTCTATCTGCTCGGGCTGGCGGTCTTCGCCCAAGGGACGTCCGAGTTCATGCTGGCCGGGCTGGTGCCCGGGATCGCCCGTGAGCTGGGCGTGTCCATTCCCGCCGCCGGGCTGCTCACCTCGGCCTTCGCCGCCGGGATGGTGGTGGGCGCGCCGCTCATGGCGGTGCTGAGCCTGCGCTGGTCCAGGCGGTCGGCGCTGCTGTCCTTCCTGGTCGCGTTCCTGATCGCCCACGTGGTCGGCGCGGTCACCGCCGACTACGCGGTGCTGCTCGCCACGCGCGTCGTGGCGGCGCTGGCCAACGCCGGGTTCCTGGCGGTGGCCCTGGCCACGGCGATCGCGCTGGCCCCGCCCCACGCCAAGGGCAGGGCCACGTCGATCCTGCTCAGCGGCGTCACGATCGCGTGCGTGGCGGGCGTGCCGGGCGGCGCGCTGCTCGGCGAGCTGTGGGGCTGGCGCTCGGCGTTCTGGGCGGTGGCCCTGGCGCTGGTGCCGGCGATCGTCGCGGTGCTGCGGTCGGTGCCGGGCGGCGCTCCCGGCGGCACCGTACGCGGCGAGGCCAGGGCCCTGCGTCACCCCAGGCTCCTCGTCCTCCTGCTGCTCGGCGCGCTGGTGAACGGAGCCACCTTCAGCACGTTCACCTACCTCGCGCCGCTCCTCACCGGCGTCACCGGCATCGCCCAGGTCTGGCTGCCGGGCCTGCTCGCGCTGTTCGGGCTGGGCTCGTTCGCCGGGGTGACGATCAGCGGCCGGCTCGCCGACACCCGGCCAAAGGTCCTGCTGGTCGCCGGCGGGGTGGCGCTGGCTGCGGGCTGGGCGCTCTTCGGGCTGGTGGCGGGGGTGCCGGTGGCGGCGGTGGTGCTCGTCCTGGTCCAGGGGACGCTGTCGTTCGCGGTCGGCTCCACGCTCATCTCCCAGGTCCTGTACGCCGCCGCCACCGCACCCACGCTGTCCGGCGGCTTCGCCACGGCGGCGCTCAACGTGGGCGCGGTGCTCGGCCCCTGGCTGGGCGGCCTGGCGATCGGAGCAGGGCTCGGGTTCCGCTCGCCGCTGTGGGTGAGCGCGGCCCTGGTGACGCTGGCCCTGGCGGTCGCCGCCGCCGCCCGCCCGTACCACCGGGCGGAGCCCGTCCAGGCGCGTCCGGTCAGCGGGGCGTGAAGCGCTCGATGGCGGCGTCCACGGCCTTCCTGAACGTTCCGCTGCCGGTGTGGCCGGAGTCGTCGATGACGGTCAGCTCGGCGTCCGGCCAGACCTGGGTCAGCTCCCAGGCCGTGTTGAGCGGGCTGCTCAGGTCGAGGCGGCCGTGGATCAGCGCGCCGGGGATGCCGGCCAGCCGGTGCGCGTTCCGCAGCAGCACGCCCTCCTCCAGCCAGGCGGCGTGGGCGAAGTAGTGGGAGCAGATCCTGGTCAGGGCCAGCACGTCGGCGGGCGGGCGGTCGCTGTAGGCGCCGGGCTTGCCGTTGGTCTCCATCGAGATCACCGCGTCCTCCCAGGTGACCCAGTCGATGGCGGCCCGCTCCCTGACCTCGGGGTCGGGTCCTGACAGCAGCCGCGCGTACGCCGCCACGAGGTCGCCGTCGCGGTCCTCCGGCGGCACGCCCTGCCTGAACCGCTCCCACTGCTCGGGGAAGAAGCGGCCGACGCCCCGGTAGAGCCAGTCGATCTCGGAGCGGCGGGTCATGGTGACGCCGGTGATGATGATCTCCGAGACCCGCTCCGGGTACGTCTCGGCGTAGGCCAGGATCAGCGTCGAGCCCCACGAGCCGCCGTACAGCAGCCACTTGTCGATGCCGAGGTGCTCGCGCAGCCGCTCCATGTCGGCGATGAGGTTGTGGGTGGTGTTGGCGGTCAGGTCGGTGTCGTGCTCGGCGGCGTGCGGGCGGCTGCGGCCGCAGTTGCGCTGGTCGAACAGCACCGTACGGAACACCTCTGGGTCGAACCTGCTCCGTGAGCCGGTCGAGCAGCCCGACCCGGGCCCGCCGTGCACGACCAGCACGGGCTTGCCGTCCGGGTTGCCGCAGGTCTCCCAGTAGACGAGGTTGCCGTCGCCGGTGTCGAGCAGGCCGTGCTCGTACGGTTCGATCGCGGGACGCAAGGGGGCTCCTCTCACAGATGTAACAGCGCTTCAATATATCGGCCGCGGTCGAGTCCCCCATCACCGGTAAAGAGGGCTAGATCCAACTATGGAGTAATCGAACCACCACTAAGGGTAATGATCGCAACAGTAAGTCGATCATCACTCATGGGGAGCAACATGTACAGGCAGGCCATCGCCGTACTGACCGCCACGTCCGCCGCCCTGCTCGCGCCCGCCGCGACCGCACACGCGGAGGACGAACCGGCCGTCACCCGCACGGGATGCAGCGACGTCGACGGCATCAAGATCAATGTGCAGCCGCCACCGCCCTTCACAGGGACGGTGACCGCCGACGACATCCGCGCGCTCATGGAGTCGATCGTCGCCGGCAGCTCGCTGCAGGGCTTCTTCGCGCCGGGGAACGCGGCCGAGGCCGCCGGCGAGGCCGCCGCCGAGGGCACGCCGCTGTCCGCCGCGGGCCCGACCCTGCCGCCCATCCCCAACCTGCCGCCGCTGCCGTGGCCCTTCCCCTCGCCCAGCGCCACCCCCGCACCGGGGACGAGCCCCGCCGCTGCCGCCTCGCCCGAGTCGCCCGTCGAGACCATGCTCGAAGCCCTCGTCGACCGGGCCATCGCCTGCGCCCGCACCACCAGGACCCCGAGCGCCCAGGAGGCGCAGACCCCGGAGACCGTCACCCGCTACCTCGAAGCGCTCGTCACCAAGCCGGTGTGCGCGGGCGACCCGGCGCCCGCGCCCATGCAGACCCCGGCCACGCTGCTCGACGTCCTGGGCGTGCCGCGCCTGCTCGACACCGTGCTGTCCAGCCCGCTGTTCTGCCTCCGCCCGGCCGACGCGAACAGCGCCACCGAGTCGGTCCTCGACACGCTCGGCATCATCCACGCCTTCGACGAGCTGCTCGGGGGCTGAGCCGGTCAGGCGGGCGGGCGCCCAGGTGCGCGTCGGGCTCCCTGGAGGCGTCGAAGGCGGCCGCGTCGCCGCCGTACCTGGCCGGGTCCGCGCCGGCGGCCGAGAGCGCGACCGCGATGGGCTCGCCGGCCCTGATCGCCGTCCCGGCCACCCGCACGTCCTCGCGCGGATAACGGAACATCACGGAGAGCACGGAGTTGCGGCAGCGCAGCGCCTCCTCGACCAGCTGCTCCCTTGACATCTTCCCCCTCGTGAATGAGGGGGAATCCCACGGTCGCCCGTGAGGCTTCCTGCTTCACCGCCGGTCGCCCGCCCGAGAAAAGAACTCTCGTTGAGGTCTTACACCAGCTCCACAGGCGTTTCACCGCTCCGCCAGCCCGGCGGCGAGGCCACCATCTCCTCGTGAGAGAGGCGGCCGCCCTCCACTTCCTGGACGCGGATCAGCCCCGTCATCAAGTCGTCGCCGTAGCCGCGCCTGCGCTCGATGAACTCGCTGAGGTACGTGCCTCGACCGCGCCCGGCAGCTCGATGCGGACGACGGGGCCGCTCTCGTCCCTGAACCGGCTGAGCGTCTCCGAGGTGCGTTCACCGGGGACAGGAAGCTGCCGTGGTTCCACTGGAACCTCCCCATGGCCGACGTCACTCCACCATCCGCCGCCGCCCGCCACCGGCCAAGACCTCTGCGCTGTCACCCCGGGGCGGTCAACACCTGCCGACCCGGACACATCCCACCCCTAAGGTGACGGGATGGACGCCATCGAGACCTCCCGGCTCACACTCGTACCCCTGCGGCCCGAGCACGCCTCCGAGATGGCCGGGGTGCTCGCCGACCCGGCCCTGCACGCGTTCACCGGCGGGGCCCCGCTCAGCGCCGTGGAGCTGCGCGCCCGCTACGAGCGGCTGGCCGCAGGACCGCCCGGGTGGCGCAACTGGGTGCTCCGGCTGCGCGCCGAGGACTGCCTGGTCGGGTACGTGCAGGCGACCGTCGAGGGGCGTACGGCGGAGGTCGCCTGGGTGGTCGACACCGCGTGGCAGGGCCGCGGCCTGGCCAGGGAGGCCGCGGTGGCGCTGGTCGAGCGGCTCGCGGACGAGGTGGACACGGTGATCGCGCACATCCACCCGGAGCACGCGGCCTCCCAGGCGGTCGCCGCCGCGGCCGGCCTGCGCGCGACGTCGCAATGGCAGGACGGGGAGGTCCGCTGGGAGCTGCCGACCGGAAGTTGAGACGGGAAGGATCGCTGGGGACGGGGCAGTCGCGAACTTGCGGACAGGGGTTGAGACGGGGACGGCTGATGGCTTTAATACGCGCGGGCTCCGCCCCGCCCGTCACCCTGACAGAAGAGGAGCAGCTGTGAACGTCTCCGCAGGTCAGCGAACCCCTGAGATCGTCGGCGCCAGTGTGTTAGCGCTACCACGCCGCCGTACCGCCGCATGAAAGTTTCTTCTCGCCCATTGGGAAAGCGCTTACCCCGAGCTGCAAAGGATCCCAGCATGCGCTTGAGCCTGGCCGCCGCGGCCGCTGTCCTCGCCCTGACCTCCACCGCCGTCGCCGCCCCCGCCCACGCCGCTCCCGCCAAGCAGATGGAGGACCTGGACCGGGGGCTGATCAGCGTACGCTCCGGGTCGGGCAACCTCGTCTCCTGGCGACTGCTCGGCACCGACCCCGACGGCGTCACGTTCAACCTCTACCGCGGCTCCACCCGGATCGCCTCCGGGCTGAGCGGCGGCACCGACTTCCTCGACAACGGCGCCGCCGCCGACGCCTCGTACACCGTGCGGGCCGTCGTGGGCGGCAGCGAGCAGGCCGCCTCCCCCGCCTCGCTCCGCTTCACCGGCGGCTCCTACCTGGACGTGCCCATCCAGCCACCGTCCGGCGGCACCACCCCCGACGGCGTCTCCTACTCCTACAGCGCGAACGACGCCTCGGTGGGCGACCTCGACGGCGACGGCCGGTACGAGATCGTCCTCAAGTGGGACCCGTCCAACGCCAAGGACAACTCCCAGTCCGGCTACACCGGCAACGTCTACGTGGACGCGTACCGTCTCGACGGCACCCGCCTGTGGCGCATCGACCTGGGCCGCAACATCCGCGCCGGCGCGCACTACACCCAGTTCCAGGTCTACGACTACGACGGCGACGGCCGGGCCGAGGTCGCCATGAAGACCGCCGACGGCACCAGGGACGGCCGCGGCGCGGTGATCGGCAACGCGAACGCCGACTACCGCAACTCCAGCGGCTATGTGTTGTCCGGCCCCGAATACCTGACGATGTTCAACGGCCAGACCGGCGCCGCGATGTCCACGGTGAACTACGACCCG
This sequence comes from Nonomuraea sp. NPDC049421, assembly GCF_040677005.1. Classification (NCBI taxonomy): domain Bacteria; kingdom Bacillati; phylum Actinomycetota; class Actinomycetes; order Streptosporangiales; family Streptosporangiaceae; genus Nonomuraea; species Nonomuraea sp. NPDC049421. The sequence goes on along the minus strand of NZ_JBFAQA010000016.1, from coordinate 161 downwards.
CCGCGCGGCACCGTCTCCTCCTGGGGCGACAACTACGGCAACCGCGTGGACCGCTTCCTGGCCGGGACGGCGTACCTGGACGGCTCCCGTCCATCCCTGATCATGGCGCGCGGCTACTACACCCGAAGTGTGATCGCCGCCTGGGACTTCCGCAACGGCTC